>CAZLJI010000651.1:0-1899 GCA_964559565.1 uncultured Ignavibacteriaceae bacterium
ATAATAGCATCGCCGCCAGCAGAGCCATATCTTTTAGAGGCATTAATAAAACGATCAAACATCTCCTCATCATTTTCAAATAAATGTCCGGCTCTTTTTAATGAAGCAAATAAATGTCTATTATCAGAATCATCATCACCAAGAACATTATCCAGATCCACTAATTTACTCCTAATTCTTCTTAAGTCAGCGGTTCTCTTCCCATGGAGAGAATCCAAATCTGACAAAGAACTCAGTAAATATTCTTTCCCGGGAGCTGCAATAGCTGCAAATTCTCTGGCAAGCTCAATATCATTTCCAAAATAGGATGCCAGGTTTGCAAATGTATAAACAGGGTCTATAATAACAGGAGACTTTATAGCCTCTAATAAATCAACTACTTCGGATAATTTTTGTAAATCATGTCCATACAATAAATTTAATTTAACCAGAGCTTCCACAAAATAAGAATCCTTGATCCTCTCCAATTCAGCAAATCTTTCAAACATTTCAAAATTATCACCATATGCATCTTTATGCTCAACCAAGTCTGAACATCTATACCTTGCCTTATTCTGAAATTCTTTCTTTCCATTATCGTCCATTTCCTGATCTGTCTCAAAAAATGTTGAAACAATAGCTCTGGCTCTATCGAACTTTTCAAGATCTGAACCGTATAATTTTCGAATATCCACTAAAGCATCGCAAACACTGAAGTCAACTTGCTCAATTACCTCTATGCACCTTCTAAATAATTCATCTTCTTTTTCAAAAGTAGCCTTGGCTCTCGATAAAGAATTACAGGCCTCTTTTCCATGTGCTAAAGTCACTCTTTCAAAAATAGCACAAAGCACCGGATCTTCTGAATATAACCTTTCAGCTTTAGCCAATACCTTACATGCACTAGCCTCCTGTCTTCTGCCCACTTCTACAAATACTTTAAATTTCTCGTCATCATCTTCATAAACATCACGTGCATTCCATACCGCTTCAATAGTACTCGCAATAACACCATTCTCATCATCACGAAAAAGTTGAAGAAAGGCCTTCCATCGCGAATGATCTTTCCCATAAGATTCATAAATCTCACTAAGTAAATTCATACAAGCTTCTGCTTCAAATTTGGACCCTAAAGATATTTCCACAAGCACATCAAACAACTAAGGATCTTCTGCATATAAATCCTTCTTCTCAAAAATAGCAGATAAAGATTTATGAGCATTCGCAGTTGCGGCAATCTTTAAAATTTGATCAAATCTTTCATCATTCTCAAAATATTCTTCTTTTTCAGCAAGCAAAACTGCTTTAACCAATTCTCCGATATGATACGGCAGTCCATCTTTATGCTCTATAGCAATTTCAGCCACCGCATCAAGCTTCTCCGGCCTGCCTTCATAAAGAAATCCCAAATCATCTGTTAAATACTTGCATGCATCTTTCGCTTTATAGCCTGTTTTACTACTAACACTAATAAAAGTTTTAAATATTTCTGGTCTTTGATTCTGAATATCCGGAATACTTTTCAAAGCTTCAATAATATTTTTATCCATATACGATTCACAATCTGTTATAGCCTTTAAATATACTCGAAATTTCTCTGGATCTTCTCCACACACTTCAGCAGATGATGTAAGCGATTCAAGAACACTCTTTCCTTTTTTTCTGAGCAAAATAAACAAAGACTCCAGAATTCCAAGATCATCTTGATAATAAACTTTAACCGATTCAAAAAGCTCTATATCAAATTCTCTAAATTCGTTAAACGCACGTAAAAATGCACTGAAAACTGCCAGATTACCCCCTGAAAGCTCCTTTGCACGAACAATTTTATCCTTTTTCTTCAAAATAAAATTCATGGTCTCCCCTTTAAAATCATTAGATGATTCTAATCTCTCATTAACTTCACAGGCTAATAAAGCA
>CAZLJI010000652.1:0-1898 GCA_964559565.1 uncultured Ignavibacteriaceae bacterium
GTGAAGACAATATGAAACTTTTACAGGCTGCTTTTGAGGGAGATATAAGTGCCGTTATTCAGGCTATAAAAGACAGTGCAGATATAAATTCAACCACGGAGAAGGGTGTTTCTCCATTAATCTATGCAGCTCAGCAAGGACATAGTGACTTGATCAGGATTCTGGTACATAATAATGCAGATATTTATCATAAGAGTAATGATAGTGTCAATGCATTACTTGCTGCATCTATTTTTAATCATATTGAAATTGTTGAGTTTTTAGCAACAAAAGGATTATCCGTAAATTCTTCAGATAACAGAGGTGTTTCTGCCATGCATTATGCTGCTGCTTATGATTATTCAGATTTACTTTCTCTCCTTTTGCACAAGGGTGCTATAATTGATATCCGTGATGAAGATTTAAATACCCCTCTTCTAATTGCTGCTTTTGTAGGAAATATTAACATTGTAAAAGCATTGTCTGCGGCTGGAGCTGATCTAAATTCAAAAGATGAAAAGGGATTCACACCACTAATGACTGCCACCTTGATGGGTTACCTCGATATTTGCCAATATTTGATTGATTCAGGGGCCGAAGTAAATCTTTTGAGTTCACAGGGGACAACAGCATTGAGTATAGCAGTGGCCAGACAAAACCATAAGATTATTGATTTGCTGAAAGAAAGAGGAGCTTTACTACAGCCTACCGATGATATAAAATCTGTAAATCCATTATTTAATTGTATTCAGCGAGAAGATTACAAAATGCTTAATTATCTTCGTGCAAAAGGATATAAGCTTCCCCCCGATCTTATTATAAAAAACTCATTTTTTAGAGTCATTGCAGATCTTAACCATCAAGACTTTATGATTGGTCCCGCTTTGGGAATCTTTGACAGAAGATATCAGTTATCTGCCTCTGCCGGGTTTAATACACGTATAACTGCAAAACGAGTCATGGATATTGACACGACAAATTTCACATGGCACCGATGGGAAAACAGACAGTCAGTATATGTCTCTCTTACTAAACAAATCAGAATAAAGATTTTGAAAAAAAACTATCCAACCTTTATTGTTGGTGTTGAGCAGCACTACACATGGGGTAAGTTTCAGGCAACTGATATAAAGCCACCTCAAGGCTTTCATACTGTTCCCCTGTTAGCTATGGAATGGAAAAACAATCAATTCAGCAGCCTTATTGTTGGATTAAAATATTTCAATTATGATGATCAAAATGTGTTTCCGCTGAGATTTTTTATTGGATACAACTACTTCTTCGATTTAATAAACATGAAAATTGATTCAAATCCTGTAATAGACACTAAAAACATTAATTGGTTGTATTAGGTTAATTATGAAGTTCCATATCTGGTTTCATATTTTTATTTATTTGATTCTATTGCTGTATTCTTCTTGTGACAGACCTATTCCTCCAGATGATTGTTTTGACTATGATTTTTCAGATTGTAATACAATTAGACCTGATGAGGGTGAAATCATTTTACGTTTTAGTATTAACAAGCATATACCTGCAGTGGCTTTTACTGTGTTCAAGGGGAAGACGGATTTAAAAGACACAATACTTTCGGACACATTAAATATTGAACTGATTCGTTATAGTTTACCAGTGGATCAATATTATTCAGTCAGTGCCGACTATATGGTGGATGGAAAGAAAATAAGAGCCATAGCTGGAGGCGAAATCAAACTAAAAAAATATTTGGTTTGTGATTCGATTTGTTATGTTGTAAGTAATCCAGTGATTAATCTTAAACTACGAAGAGATATTGTTAAATAATCAGGGGAAAACAGTTAGTCTTTATATACCTTTTCAATTTCTTCAGGAATACCCAGTATTGTAGCTACTAAAGTCCAAGATTTTCTGCGATGATTTTCAAACGATTCCACATACTT
>CAZLJI010000653.1:0-1430 GCA_964559565.1 uncultured Ignavibacteriaceae bacterium
AATGGAGGATACCTGTATCTCTCTTCACGAGAAGGTTATTTGGACCTACTTACACAATTTGGTGCAACTACATATGGGCAGGATGGTGGTTCCTCAGGATTTACGTGGCCTTTGATTGAATTAAATGCAACAGAGTTTTCCTCACATCCAATTACTCAAGGATTAACTTCAGTAAATGGTGATGTCGGTTCAAATTTTACCTTAGATATGAATTGGTTTGTCATAGGACAATCAAGTGCTGGAATAGATCTTTTAGCCGTAAGAAATTTTGGTCAAGGTAAAATAATTCTATGGTATGGTCAACGCTCATTTAGGGATCCGGGTACAACAGGGAATGCCTATGAGACTGATATTCTTGAAGGGAGTAATTTTCAATTTTATACAAATATATTTTCATATTTCAAAGCTCAAAGGAATACTCAGAATATTGAAGTTATTATTGTGCCTGCCTATCAATCTGGAATACCCGATTCTACATTTTCCACGAATAAATTAGTGGTCGGTATCAATGTTAAAAACCATGATAATTTTACATATAATAATTTAAAACTCGAAGCTACCATTGATGGCTTAGCAATGACTCCAGTTTTAAACACTTTTATATCATATTTTGATAGTAATAAAGATGGACTTATTGATGATCTAATAGCAAATGGATCAAATACATATATTGTTATATCAGATAATTTTAATAACAACATAATTAACAAAGATTTAGCTGTCAAATTGTATGAAATTAATGGTCAAAATTCGATTTCACAAACTAATGGCAATATTTCAATGTACTTTGCAAAGAATGAACAGAATCAATCATTTGAATTGAATCGAGATGGATATCAATTTGTAAATCCAGGGAGTCTTTCAATTTTCGAATTAATATCATTAATGCAAAGTAATAATATTACCCCCATACATAATGCATTAATTGTTCTATTGGATGCAGCTCGTCAGTATAATGGACGATGTTTTGGCATGGCTGCTACATCAGGTGCTTATTTTACTAATAAACTGACTAAACCGGAACCTGGAATGCCTTATGATTGGAATCCACCAACCGATGTAATTCTGGATTATATAAATAGGTATCATCTTTCTCAAACTACTTATGGTTATAAATTTAAATCATTTGATTCAAATTATGGAGAATTGAAAAAGAACATCGAAAATGGATTACCAACCCAGATAAATATTACTGGTAAGGACCAGCATGATGAAACAATAAGACATTCTGTGCTAGTAATAAAAATTACAGAAATAAATAATCAGGCTTCGATATATATTTATGATAATAATGATAGCATAAGTGGATATGAAGCCGTTCAAGATTTAACAACCCAAGATTTTAGTTATAAATATTATCCTAATACTTTTAACAACTATAGTGTTGTTCCTCAAACTGTATTCTTGCCACCAGATTTCAAAGTAAGTTA
>CAZLJI010000653.1:1440-1897 GCA_964559565.1 uncultured Ignavibacteriaceae bacterium
TGATCTTGTTTCAACTGAAACAAAAGCTTTTGCCATTAAATGCCCTGCTTATCTACTTTTAACGAATGAAAATGGAGAAAAAGTCGGATATGAGCAAAGTGGAGAGATTGTAAATGAAATTCAAGGTTCAAGAATTTCACGATTTTCAATTTCACCCTTATCGAGCGATTCTGCAACGGTAATTTACGTGCCAAATAGTAGTTTATATAACGCTACAGTTTATGGTTATGATACGGGGTCTGTACGTTTTGAATACTATCATCCACAAGACACAACTCTCTTGTATTTATCATTAAATGATAGTATTAGTATTGATAATCAAACTGTTTTGCATTTTAATGAAATAAAATCTTCAGAAATTGAGGTAGATAATGATAATGATGGCCAAATCGATTCAATTGTTGAATTATATAAAAATTTTTATGGTTTAAATATATTATCTCTAACAGCAACTATT
>CAZLJI010000654.1:0-1892 GCA_964559565.1 uncultured Ignavibacteriaceae bacterium
AAGGATATTAAAGCGAAGAGAAAAGCATAATGCATTCTACAATATGACTGAACCGTTTTTTGTAAAGATAAACGAAACTTACAAACGCCATCTGACAAATTTTATGCAGCGGAAATGGGTTACGCTACCGGCAATTGTAATTACTTTAGTTGTTACCTGGATTTTATTCCAGAATACTCCAACTGAACTTGCACCAATTGAAGACAGAAGCAGAATAACTATAAATGCTATTGCTCCGGAAGGGGCGACTTTTGAGTATATGGATTTTTACATGGATAATCTTATTCAGGTTTTGAGGGACAGCATCACGGAAACCGAGGGAATATTTTCTGTTACTTCTCCCGGTTTTGGTGCATCGAGTTCTGTAAACTCGGGATTTGCCGGAGCTATTTTAGTAGAGCCTCACTTACGTCAAAGAACACAAATGCAAATTGCGGATGATATTTCTCCTGTTATTGCCAAGCTAACCGGGGCCAGAACCTTCGCTACTCAACAGCAGACAATTGGCGGTGGAAGACGCGGAGGTTTACCTGTGCAGTTTGTAATTCAGGCACCCAACTTTGAAAAGCTTGAAGAATTCCTTCCAAAGTTTCTTGACGAAACAAGAAATTATCCGATATTCACTATCGTTGACGCTAACTTGAAATTTAATAAACCTGAATTGAAGTTAAGCATCGACAGGCAGAAAGCCCGAACACTTGGTGTCTCGACTTCTGATATTGCACAGACAATTCAGGCAGCATTCAGCGGACAGAGATTTGGATTTTTTATCAAAGATGGAAAGCAGTACCAGGTGATCGGACAGTTCTCGAGAGAGAATCGTGATGCACCGATTGATTTAAAATCAACGTATGTGAAAAATAACAGAGGTGAATTAATTCAGCTCGATAATGTAGTTTTCACTGAAGAACAAAGTGCACCACCTCAGCTATACAGATTTAACAGGTACGTTTCTGCAACAGTTTCTGCAGGATTAGCCCCGGGCAGAACTTTGGGCGAAGGTATAGAGACTATGAACGAAATTGCAGATAAAGTTTTGGATGAATCTTTTGCTACTTCTCTTGATGGTGCATCAAAAGATTTTATGGAAAGCTCATCCAGTCTGTTGTTTGCATTCATACTTGCACTTGGGTTGATTTATCTGGTTCTCGCAGCGCAGTTTGAAAGTTTCAGAGATCCGTTTATAATTCTGTTTACAGTTCCACTGGCATTAGCCGGTGCGCTGATATCAATCTGGTATTTTGGTCAAACTTTGAACATCTTCAGCCAGATTGGAATTATTATGCTGATAGGATTAGTTACAAAGAACGGAATTCTTATTGTTGAATTTGCCAATCAGAGAAAAGCAGCCGGACTTGAAAAAACCGAAGCGGTTATCAATGCAGCAATTTCCCGTTTACGACCAATTCTAATGACCAGTCTTTCAACCGTTCTTGGAATTCTTCCGATTGCACTTGCACTTGGTGCAGGTTCCGAAAGCAGAGTCTCGATGGGTATTGCTGTAATCGGCGGACTTATCTTTTCTACATTCCTTACTCTCTTCGTAGTACCGGCTATGTACGCATACCTGTCAAGAAAAACAGCAAAAGTTAGTAATGTGACTGAAACAGATTTGGCACCCGCTTCGTTACAAGATTCTTAACTCAAAAAGTATTAAATTTCAAAAAATTAAAAAGAAATTTATATGCAAATCTGCATTTTTGAGGACGAACAATATCTCAATTTCGAACCGCTAATCTATTCAAGACCTGTCTTTGATTTAGTCTGTGGTATGACAACTTTGAGGGAAAAAATTATCCGTTCATTTCCCAAAGAGAAATTCACACTTAAATGCAGAAATTATCTCGAGTCATTTGTTAAAGCCGAAAATCCAAATTGCAAGGTAAACCAAT
>CAZLJI010000655.1:0-1891 GCA_964559565.1 uncultured Ignavibacteriaceae bacterium
TACATTGTGAAGGTCCTGTTGCGGTAAGATATCCACGAGGTTCTGCACTTGGTGTTAAGATTGAGCCGGGCTTTAGTAAAATTGAAATTGGAAAAGCTGAAAAGCTCACTGATGGTGAAGACGTGGCAATTCTTGCTGTTGGGTCAATGGTTAACTATGCTGAAAAAGCCACAGCAATCTTGAAAGAAAACGGTATCAGCAGTGAACTAATCAATATGCGTTTTATTAAACCACTCGATCATCAAAAGTTGGACGAAATTGCTTTGAGGCATGAAAAAGTTGTTACGATTGAAGAAAATAGTTTACCAGGCGGTTTTGGTTCGGCTGTGCTCGAATATTTTAATGATAAAAATTATAAGAATGATATTCTTCGTATTGGAATTCCCGATACGTTCATTGATCACGGTACTCAATTTGAACTTCACAAGCAAATATCAATTGATCCTGCCGGGATAGTATCTCAAATAACTACTTTTTTCAACAGCATCAAATCAACTGAAAAGGTTTCTTACTGATGGAAAAAACAAGAGTAGCTGTTATAGGACTTGGTAGTGTTGCCCAGCTTGTTCATCTGCCAAATCTTGTCAAAATAAAAAATGCAGAAATAACTGCTCTCGCCGAAATAAATAGAAGCAGACTAAATTCTGTTGCTGATAAGTACGGAATAAAAAAGATTTATATTGATTACAAGCAATTACTAAGTAACGAAGAGATTGATGCAGTAATAATTGCAACTCCAACTCACCTACATAAACAAATGGCTATAGATTGTTTATCGGCAGGTAAAGATGTGCTTGTTGAGAAACCGCTTGCACGAAACAGTAGCGATGGTATAGAAATTATAGAATGTGCAAAGAAACACAACAGAAAATTAATGGTTGGAATGAATCTTCGTTACCGGCCAGATAGTATGTTAATTAGAAGCTTAATTGATGCTGGTGAAATTGGCAGTCCGTTTTATATTAAGTGCGGCTGGATAAGAAAACAGAGCAGTTCAGAGAAATGGTTTAACAAAAGGGAGGAAGCAGGTGGAGGTGTTATTCTGGATCTGGGAGTTAATTTAATTGATCTTGCACTCTGGCTTACAGATTATCCAAAAGTAATTTCAGTTTCAACAAAAAATTATTGTCATAATTCAAAAAATCTGGAAGATACATCTATCAGTCTTATCAGGTGTGATAATTCTGTCACTATAAATATTGAAGCAAGCTGGAACCTCGCTGAAGAGAAGGATACATTTTATACAAATGTTTATGGAACAAAAGGTAGCATTGGTGCTAATCCTTTTAAATTGATAAAAGTTTTGGATGATGAGCAAATTGATCTTGGTTCAACTTTTGTTGAAACACCAACTGAAGCATTTAAGAAATCTTACCTGAATGAATTAAAGAGTTTTATTGGTGCCATCAGAGGGCTTAATCCGGTTTTCTCTTCAGGTGAGGAAGCGTTACAGCTGCTCAAAATAGCCGAGGCAATGTATAAATCGGCAGAAAAAGATCAAGAAATAAAAATCATTTAATAGAATGAAAAAAATTCTACTTGTTGATGACGAAGTAGATATACTCGAGTTCCTCAAATACAATCTTGAACAGGATAATTTTGATGTTCTCGTGAGTTCAAACGGAAAAGATGCGTTAAAAAAAATTTCGCAGAATCCTGATTTAATAGTGCTTGATATAATGATGCCTTAAATGGATGGTTTCGAACTCTATCAACAAATTAAATCAAATAAAGAATATCAGGATATCCCTATCATCTTTCTTACTGCTAAATCAGGTGAGACGGATGAAATTAAAGGACTTGATCTTGGTGCAAGCGACTATATTCAAAAACCCATCTCACCTAAAAAATTAATTGCAAGGATTAAATCAAACCTCAGAAAATCTGAACA
>CAZLJI010000656.1:0-1889 GCA_964559565.1 uncultured Ignavibacteriaceae bacterium
GGCAAAACATCTCTACTCAAGATGATTGGTAATTCGTTGCATGAGGCAGACAAAGATAAAAAGTATATTTTTCTAGAATTTAATGCGTGGCTTTACCAAGGATATGACGATGCGCGCATGGCACTACTTCACGCTGTAGCTGACAAACTGGTTGCAGAAATAATTTCTGAACATAGAAAAATGGAATCACTGGTTAATGAGTTAGAAAAAACTGAATACTTGGAAAATGTACTTGATGATTTAGGCTGGCTTTTAGAAAAGCATATTAGAAAAGAAGAGCGCGAGTTATTTGTAGAAATTGAAAAATTGTTGTCCGATGAAGAATTGAAAATCATTTCAGACAGTATTAGCAAATCCAGAACTCAGAAATAAATTTTATGGGACCAATAAAATTTCTAAAAGCATTCGCTCCACCTGCAACGTGGAGATTTGTTGTTTTAATATTACTCGGTGTTTTTGTTGGACTGGTACTTTTCACTTTGCATGTAGGAAGAGCAACTTCGTACCTCTCAGATAAACCTGAAGCTTGTGTAAACTGTCATGTTATGGCTCCATATTTTGCCACCTGGCAGAACAGCAGTCACGGAAGATTTACTGTATGCAATGATTGTCACGTTCCCCAAAATAATATTTTCGAAAAATATTTTTTTAAAGCTTCAGACGGTTTGAGACATTCTTATATGTTTACATTCAGACTTGAGCCTCAGGTAATCAGAATTCACGAAGCAGGAAGAAATGCGGTTCAGAATAATTGTATCAGGTGTCATTCAAATCAGATTCATCCGATATCTGTAAGGGCAATAACAGCTCAATCAATCCAGGAACATGGTGATGGATACTGCTGGGATTGTCATCGTGAAACTCCGCACGGAAGAGTGAATAGCTTAACATCAACACCGTTTGCAAGAACACCACAGTTATCAGCACCATATCCTGATTGGATTAGGGAGTTTATTAAATGAGAATGGTTAATATAGAGTGGGAACTCTCTCTAATCTCTCTCTTAATAAGAGAGAGGCTTATTGTCAATAACTCCTAATATGAAAATGTTCTGTCAGCATAAATAATATGAAGATTTACTATCATCAAGTCCTTCTCTTTTTAAGAGAAGGGTTGGGATGAGTTCAGGTTTCAGGAATAACAAAATATCAGAGGTCATAAATGAAATCGATCAATGAAATAATAAGAGAAAAACCATGGGTTGCCTGGGCAATCTTTTTTACGACCATTGTCGTTGTATTTTTAATTGGGCTTCTTGCTTCAACAATAATTGAAAGAAGAGGAGAAGCCCTCTATACTTTGCAGATGCTGAAACCTATTGCAGATTGGGAGCCGAGAAATGAAGTCTGGGGAGAAAATTTTCCACGTGAATATGAATCATACCTCAACACTCTCAAAACAGATTTTGCAAGCAAACACGGCGGCTCAGTGAAGGTTGATTATCTTGAAAAATATCCTGAGCTGGTTGTAATGTGGGCAGGCTATGCTTTTTCAAGAGAATACAATCAAGGTCGAGGACATGCACACGCAATTGAAGATATCAGAAATATTTTGAGAACCGGAGATAATGAATTTTCTCCGCAGCCGGCAACCTGCTGGACTTGTAAGAGTACTGATGTTCCAAGACTTTTAAGAGAAATGGGAACTGAAAATTTTTACAAAGGAAAGTGGAAAGATCTTGGTTCACAGGTTGTAAATCCGATTGGATGTCAGGATTGTCACGATCCCAAAACAATGAATCTGAGAATTTCTCGTCCTGCATTGATCGAAGCATTTCAACGGCAGGGAAAAGATATCAAAAGTTTCAGCAGACAGGAAATGCGTTCGCTTGTTTGTGCACAATGTCATGTTGAATACTACTTCAAAGGTGAAGGAAAATATCTGACTTT
>CAZLJI010000657.1:0-1888 GCA_964559565.1 uncultured Ignavibacteriaceae bacterium
TAAGTTTTAAATGAGGCATTGGTGCTAAAATAGCTTTGAAGAATTCCATTCCAACAATATCTGCCGGAAAAACTTTTACAATGTCTGCTCCCCACTCAAATGCGCTTTGAATTTCAGTTGGAGTGAAACATCCCGGCATTACAGGAACATCAAACTTATGTGCAGTGTCAACAATTTCTTTCTTTAAAATAGGACTGACAACATATTTTGCACCGGCTTTGATTGCTTCTTCAGCAGTTTTACTATTTAGTACGGTTCCAACTCCAATAATAATATTATTATCCAGTTTTTGATTCATTTGCTCGATCAACTTAATCGCATTTGGAACAGTCATTGTAATTTCAGCAACAGAAACACCTCCGAAATAAATAGCTTCGATTACTCTCTGTAATTTTTCTTCCTCTTTTACTCGAAGAACAGCAACTGCTTTCCGCTTTAATATTTCTTCAAAAATTTTTTCGCGATTCATGCTAGTTAAATGGATCCAAATGTTTGTGAAAATGATCAATTAAAAATTTGTAATGAAGTTCTTCGTTTTCAATCAAGCAATTAAATATTCTATTTTTAAAAATATTTTCACCTTTTTCATTTTTATCTGTTAGTATTCTTCCAAAAGTTACATGTAAAATTTGTCTGCAGTCATCGAGATTAAATAATCCAATTAAATCTTCATCAGAATACGATTCCGCAGAATTAACTTTATTCAGATCTGCTGAAACGTGGTAAGATTTTTTTTCCGTTGAATAAATGTTTCGGCTGTAATCAAGAATTTCTCTAAACAATTTCTGATCCTTAACTGCAGTTACCTTTAGAGCTTCCAAATAACTTGTGCCTGCAGTCTTTACGTGAGTAACACCAAGTTTTAGCGAGCCAATTACATTGTATACACTAAATTTATCACTTCCAGAATGTAAACTTAATTTATATGTGCCAAAATATTTTGCAATTGAGTTATGTTTTATATACTCAGCTTTAAAGAGACTCAAATCGCCCTTATAATCAATTCCTTTTTCAAAATCTCCAATAAAGCGTGGCGCTAGACTTATCAACTTTACTCCAAGTCTTTTCAATTCATTAGCAATGAAAAAGTGTTCGAAAGGTGATGTCACTGATTCTGTTTCGTCAACTGAAACTTCTACTTCGGATTTATAGTCAGGGTATTTTGTCTTCAGATGGAAATACATTGTTTTAATATGAACAAGAGCATCACCATATTTAATCAAAGCCCTTTTAAGCTGCTCTTCATTTGCTTTAATCGAATAGTTTTCGGTGATTTTAATTTCCCTGTCAATATATTCAACTAATAAATCATTATAGTTTGTTTTAAGTTGGATCCAGTTTAGATTGCTAACCGGCTCATCCAGCTCATCTTCTCTCAAAGTATCTGCTTCGTTATGAACATACTCTCCGGGATCAAATGTGAACATTGTAAATCCATTTTTAACTAAAAGATCAATGTCCATAACGGTCTTTAAATGATCAGCATCAGCGCCAAAACCATTATGATAACCTTCCTGGAAAATTGCCCAAACTGCAGCATCCATTACCTGGCCGGGTGTCCTGTGAGTTCTGGATAATTCACGAATTGATTGTTGTGCAAGAACCGGTCTAAATTGGCTTCCTGATAATGAACGCAGATGTGCAGGATTTGCTAGTCCAAGCCTATCCCCAAATCCGAACGTATCAATTAATCCCATCAATTGTGGATTTGTAAATCTGAAAAGTGATTGAATCATTTTTCTGTTATGAGTACTTCGCTCACATCTTTTTAAGTAGAAATTTTGTGACCCATTAAACGTAATGACACTACCCTCAAAGTGAAATGCGACTTTGTCTCCGGCTTTTTCGAAATAGACCGGATCCGTTGAGTTGTTGGAACCGATAGGGG
>CAZLJI010000658.1:0-1887 GCA_964559565.1 uncultured Ignavibacteriaceae bacterium
TCGGCAGGTGGACATCGTTCACGGGAAACCGGGTGAAGAAAGTTTTGAGTTTTGTATTTTATGTGCATGATCAAGAGCTAATTCAACTGAATTAAACAGCGATGCCCTGTTATTGTTTGCGGAATCAAAAGCTCCGGCAATTACCAAACCTTCAAGTGCACGTTTGTTAACCGTTCTTGTATCAACATTACGGCAGAAATCAAAAATGCTTGTAAAATTTCTTCCAAGTTTATTTCTTGATTTTATAATCTCTTCAACAGCACCTCTGCCAACATTTTTAATTGCTGAGAGACCAAAGAGAATCTTTCCTTCAATTGCATCAAAATTAACAGATGGATTATTTACATCAGGTGGAAGAATTTCAATCTTTAACCTTCTGCAATCTTCAAGAAACTTTGTTACCTTAACAGAATTTTCAAATTCATTAGTCAGGTTAGCCGCAAGAAACTCTGGAGTGTAATGAGCTTTCAGGTAAGCTGTTTGATAAGCAATATAACTATAAGCAACTGCGTGACTTTTGTTGAAGCCGTAGTTAGCAAATTTATCTATTGCGTTAAAAATCTCTTCTGCAACTTTTTTAGAAATTCCATTTTCAATTGCACCCTTAGTGAATTTTGTTTTCTGTTCTTTCATTGCAAGAAGATCTTTTTTGCCCATCGCTCTTCTGAGAATGTCTGCTTCGGCCAGACTTATTCCACCAACTTTATTTGCAATCTGAATCACTTGTTCCTGATAAACAATAATTCCGTAAGTCTCCTTCAATATTTCTTCAAGAATGGGATGAAGATATTCAACTTTCTTCTTGCCAAATTTTCTATCAATGAAGTCATCAATAAATTCCATCGGACCCGGACGATAGAGCGCGTTCATTGCAGCAAGGTCGCTTAAACTTGTCGGATGAAGTTTCTTCAAGTACTCACGCATCGGTGGAGATTCAAACTGGAATATGCCGGTTGTTTGTCCTTTTGTAAATAGCTGGTAAGTTTTTTCATCATCCAGCGGAATCTCATCAATATTAATTTCTTTGTTATAATTTTTCTTAATCAGCGTGATAGTATCTCTGATAATGGTGAGAGTCCTCAAGCCTAGAAAATCCATCTTCAACAAACCAACATTTTCAATGTCTTTCATATTGTACTGGGTAACAATTTCCTGCTGAGATACTGCATTTGCCATTGGAACGTAATCGCTGACATCACCCGGAGTGATAACAACACCGGCAGCATGCTTGGAAGCATTTCTATTCATTCCTTCAAGAACACGGGCGTGTTTTATCAATTCCTGAATCTGCGGTTCTTTAGAATCTTTTACCCATTTCAATTCAGGTACATCTGCAAGTGATTGATCAATCGAAAATACTTTTCCAAATTTTGATGGGATGTGCTTAGTGATATTGTTCACTGTTGGAATCGGGATCTTTAAAACTCTAGCTACATCTCTGATTACTGCCTTCGATGAAAGTCTGTTGAATGTAACTATCTGACTTACACTATTCTCTCCATATTTTTTCCGGACATAATCAATTACATCTCCTCGTTGAGCGTCAGCAAAATGAACATCTATATCCGGCATTGATTTTCGAGCAGGATTGAGAAATCTCTCGAAGAGAAGATTGTAATCAAGAGGATTGATGTTTGTTATTCCCAATGCATAAGCAACGAGGCTGCCGGCTACACTTCCTCTTCCGGGTCCAACCGGTATATTTTTTTCTTTTGCTGAATTAATAAAATCCTGCACAATTAATAAGTAACCGGAGAAGCCCATTTTTTTAATTGTATCGATTTCATACTTAAAACGCGCTTCAACTTCCTTAGTGAACTCAAGCTTCTTTTTCTCCAATCCTCTCCATGCAAGTTGTTCAAAATATTCATCAGCATTTTTTGCTGA
>CAZLJI010000659.1:0-1881 GCA_964559565.1 uncultured Ignavibacteriaceae bacterium
TATTGCCGGGCCGTTATACTTAAGCGTAAGCCATCGCTGGAAAGATATATTAAAAAAACGCCTAAGTATAACTCTCCAAAACGAAATAAATATTGCTCCAGGACAATTATTTAATACCAAGATTATACCCGCTTAAAATAAAAAGATTATGACGTTCAATAACAACAATTTCAATATAATAGTAGTCTTTTGGAATAATCTTTGCTGTTAACAAATTATCACTACCATGACTAATTCATAATCGATGAGAAAGTTAAAAATCATATTGCCAATCATTTCATTAATACTGATCGCTTGTGCTTGTGATTGGATATATAGACCAGGTCCATGTGATGCTTCCGGACCAATAGTAGTCTATAAAACAAAACAAGATTATTCTAATAATATAACCATCCAGCTATCCAAGGACAAAAAGAAAGTAACATGTTATCCTGGACCACAGGATGCAATCCATCAAAGGCCCATTCGATTGGCAAATGGATATCTTCTCCAACAAATGTGTGGTAATGCTGTTACCTCTGTAACTTTTGACGATTATATAAATTCTACAAATTCTTATACCCAAGCCGAATGGCTAAGTTTTGTTATTGATACTGACCCTTATCTTGAGATATATGAATGTTGCAAGTGCACTGGTCGAGATACTGTAGCCATCAATAACCTGATCAAAAACAATCAGCTTTCAAAATGCGAAACTTTAAAATAAAGTACTAAAAAATAGGACTCTATCTAGACTTCTAAAAATGCGCCTAAGTATAACACGGACAATAAAATTAATAGGTTTGTCACAAGTTTTGCTTTTACTCCTGCCCCCATGACAGCTTTGTAACCGGTGATAAACCCGGACCGCGCCACTGCAACGCATAAAAATTCTGCACCGTGACTAATATATCGTTCGCATCAACTTTGTACCGCGACACGCGTAATGCTCAACCAGCTTTGTACCTGGCCTCCTTCGCTGAAGCTTCGGAGGCTAAGAGACGGCAAAACTTGCGCCATACCTTCCTTGCACCGTGACAAATTATCGGCTAAAGTGCCGGGATCGGTGCTCGGTGCGTCGTCAGGTAACACCTACTAATTTTATTGCCGGGCCGTTATGGGTAATAAGGTCTTGGGTAAACCTTGATAACCAATGACTTCTAACAAATATAATTCCTGCCTTATCAAACTTTTCTGCTCTTTACCGGGATTAAAATATGTGCCCTCTAACCGGTTTGCCGCCCTACGCGCTTGCATATTGCAATTCACGGTTTTGCTTAAAGGGAAAGTTGCAAAACCGGCCCATGAGCACAATCTGCAAGCCTCCCCGACGCTTCGGCAAACCTCATTTTGTTATCGTGACAAATTTGTGCCTTCTAAACCTTACTAACCCATAACACGGACGGTAAGGGTAAAAAGCTTGTCACGCCATTTGCTGTTCCACACCATGACAGATTTGTGATGCCCATTCTTTTCAAAACTCAATATTATTTCATCTTCGGTAACCCGACGCTAAAATCCCGACACGCACTACGTGGCAAATGCCGCGCCATAACCTCCTCGCACCGTGAATGCATTCTGGCTAAAGATATTACATGACTCGACCCGGATGCTTCGTCGGTTAACGCTTTCTACCCCTACCGCCGGGCCGTTAGCACAAATACCAATTAAGTCTCTGACATTAATTGGCCTCCCGCCGTCATTTATAAAAATTATCATGATAAGATGTCTTCTGCATATTTACCGTGAAAAGCCTCCGCGCCTCTAATTTCAATCAAGCATTTTTATGATAGCAAGTCAGCTGCTTCTATACTGTTTCCGAGGACGGCCAATTCTTCAAAAATTCTGAATAAAAGGTACTTGTGCTAACGGTCTCAATTATAATTTTATTAAGATTGATAG
>CAZLJI010000660.1:0-1878 GCA_964559565.1 uncultured Ignavibacteriaceae bacterium
ACGTAACCCAGATTGGATTAACCGAATGCCCACTCCAAATTTTGTTTTCCACTCTCACCGTGGTTATATGGACACGGATTTTTCGCTGACTAGCCGTTGCAACACGGCACGTATCTTTTTTAATTGGCTGAAAATTCAAAGCTTTTCATTTAATTTGTTGGCTCATCAAAACCAATTGTTTAAAGTTGTGGTTTGGGATTGCCTAGTCCAGCATTCGTTAATCTCAGCGACTGCTCTCGTATATCTTTTTCAGACACCATTAGAGATACACCCAACACATTACCGCTGGCCGACCACAACTAAATTTGGTACTCCGGGTGGGATTTGAACCCACGACTCACAGATTAAAAGTCTGTTACTCTAAACCAGGCTGAGTTACCGAAGCAAAAACGTTTTAAAACCCAACTCTTTCATCCACATACTCTTTTGCTCCACTCAAAGACCATAACTTATTATATGTATCAGACGAAAGAACTGCTTTTCTGTCATCAGCCCATTGACGAACATATTTAATAGCAGCAATTTTATTACTGATTGTAAAAGTTGTTCGGATATAACCGTCTAAATAATCAAGAGCACTTTTTTCATCAAACAGATTATTAGGATTAGTTTTTTCATCAACATAATCACCGCTGATTTTGTCCAAAGCAATTTGTTTTGTGAATAACCGGTTGACCACAATTTGACGGAATGTTGGAGATTCCATCGTAATTTTTTGGATTTGATCTTCAGTTAGTTGAAAATTAATTGTCATAATGTTATAAATCTTTAACTATTGTAATGAATATACGAGAATATCTTTGTTCAATTCCCCAATTTTTTTTAGATAATTTTCAGCTTCTCTGAGTGATTTGAAGGAATCAACATTTTGCCACTCAGGCTCACCTTCTTTAAAGGTCTCAGGAAATTTTGGTAAATCAACATAATAAGTTCTTTTGGTCATGGTTTTAATATAACGGATTGTTTAGAAAAAGTCAATCAACAAAATGAATTATAAAACTAACCAAGAAAATAAAACTCCAATCCCAACTAAAATAATAGCTGCTAAAATTATTACGGATGTAATAATAACTGAAACATTATCACATTCTTGTTTTGCTCGCTCAAGCGAATCTTCCTCATCATCGTGCCAATGACCAAAAATTAAATCATCATCATCATTTTTCATATTTAATCTCTTTCTGGGGGGGTACTCCCCCCACATATTTTTTAATTATTTATAATTTATTCTTTTGTTAATGGCAAAACCACCATTGCATCACGATAATGAAAAATTCTTATTTTCGTTATTTTATCTTCAAAGACAAGATAAGAACACCCACCAATATAACCAGATTCAACCACAGTTATCATATTGGATTTTTCAATTTGATTGGTAATAGAAGTTGCTTGTTTATTTTTTTTGTTATTTATAGGTCTGTTTGGTCCACTACCAAAAGCTATCAACAATACAAATACTACAAAAATTAACATTATAATTGCTGAGTCTACGTATGTAAAACCACTGTTCTTTTTCATAATTTTATTATATCAACTCATTCTCATAAACCTCAACTGCTGGCGAAACATATTCCCATATAAATAATCCCATAATTTCTTCAAACGGAAGTTCTTTAGTAAATTGTGGCAAAAATGTTGATTGAGCAACCAATATATGTTCTGCTGTTTCTTGTGCTGTTTTAGCTTTCATTGACGGACTTATTTCATCAACGTATGCTACAGGAAAACATTTAAAACCATTCATTATTTCTCGTTCATTTATTGAAGCAAGAACAACACCATTTGATAACCGAATATAAAAATAATTATCATTATCCAATTCGCCCCACCATTGACAATAACAAGCAGAAGCAAATTTTTTATCTTGAACAACATGAA
>CAZLJI010000661.1:0-1876 GCA_964559565.1 uncultured Ignavibacteriaceae bacterium
AGGAAGGAAAGCTTCTATCGTTTACATTTATCAGAGTTGCATCCGATAAATTTTTTGGAACAACTCCATTTGCAGTTGGTATTGTAGAGTTGAATGACAATGTAAAACTAACAACACAAATTGCCGATGTAAACTTTGACCAACTGAAGATTGGACAGAAAGTAAAATTGGTTTTCCGTAAGATACAGGACGAGGGAAAGTCAGGTTTGCATTGTTATGGGTATAAGGCTATTTTAGTTTGAATCGTATTCGTAGCACAGATTAATAATCTGTGCTACACCTTTCAATTTTAACTTATCTTAATTCTTAATAAATTACTTTCAAGATTTTAGTATTTAATTCTGAACTTATTTCAGGATCTTCAGAATAGATAAATAATTATCATTAAAGTGAGAGACGCTGAAACAGATTCAGCATAAAAAGTAAATATGAAAGACAAAATACGCATAGCATCAGGTCAGGGATTCTGGGGAGATTTAATTGATGCACCATATCACCAGGTGACAAAAGGAGAAATTGACTATCTCGTTATGGATTACCTCGCTGAAGTAACGATGTCAATTCTTCAAAAGCAGAAACAAAGAAATCACAATCTTGGTTACGCAACAGACCTGATTGACCTGATGAAAAAAATTCTTCCTATCACTTCGAAGAAGGGAATTAAAGTTATTACTAACGGCGGAGGTGTAAATCCTGTTGCTTGTGCAGATGCAATTCTAGAAGCTGCAATGAACCTCGATATAAAAAAATTAGATGTAGCAGTAGTACTTGGCGATGATATAAAAGATTGTCTCAATGACATAATTCAAAAAGGCTGCGACCTGGAGAATATGGAAACCGGTGAACCGATAACTCTTGTAAAAGATAAACTGCTTAGTGCAAATGTTTACTTCGGTGCCGCACCAATCGTTGAAGCATTAAAGCGTGGTGCTGATGTTGTCATTACTGGAAGAGTTACAGATACAGGTTTAACTCTCGCTCCAATGATTTATGAGTTTGGTTGGGATATGAATGATTATGATCTGATGGCGGCAGGAACTGTTGCTGGACATATTCTTGAATGCGGAGCTCAGGCAACCGGAGGAAATTTTCTCGGTGATTGGGAATCGATAGAAAATTTTACAGAGATTGGTTTTCCTATTGCAGAAGCTTATCCAAATGGAGAAGTAATAATAACCAAGCATGAGGGTACTGGAGGAAAAGTTTCATTCGATACAATTGCTGAACAATTAGTTTATGAAATCGGAGATCCGAAAGAATATATAACCCCTGATTGTGTTGCAGACTTCACTTCTATTAAACTTGAAGAAGTTGGTAAGGACAGAGTAAGAGTTTATAATGTGAAAGGAAAATCGGAAACAGAATTTTACAAAGTTTCATGTTCATATCATTCTGGATACAGCGCAACAGGAACATTAACATATTCCTGGCCTCAGGCTCTAACTAAAGCAAAGAAGGCTGATAGAATTCTTCGCAAGCGAATTGAACAACTTGGATTGCAGTTTGAGGAAATTCGTTCTGAGTTTGTTGGATATAATGCAACACACGAAACACTTGCGCCATTGCTGGATGAAGATAAGATAAATGAAATTGTTCTTCGGTTTTCAGTAAGGGGAAAAGACAGAAATGCTATCAACAGATTTGGTCAGGAAATCGCACCATTAATTCTTACAGGTCCACCAAGCGTAACAGGATTTGCAGGTGGTCGTCCAAAACCAAAAGACGTTGTAGCATACTGGCCAGCTTTAATGCCAAAGAAATTAGTAGAGCCGAAAGTAAAAATTCTGGAGTTAAAATGACCAAAATCCAATTACGAAAAATCGCCCATGGAAGAAGCGGTGACAAAGGCGACGCCGCTAATATTGGTATCATTGCT
>CAZLJI010000662.1:0-1873 GCA_964559565.1 uncultured Ignavibacteriaceae bacterium
GATTGGACAGGACGTGTTCTACAAAATAATGGAACAGATGATTTAACTATCAACGGCGGGACTGGTTGTTTTGAATTTAATATTCCTATATCCGACTGGTCTAATTACACTGTTAGTGTATTGACAAATCCTACAGAATTAAGCCAAACATGTATCGTAACAAATGGTAGCGGTACCGTTGATGGAAATAATATTACTAATATATTGATTAATTGTATTACAAATTATTTTACGATAGGAGGAGCTTTTAGTGGATATTATACTACTGTAATATTACAGAATAACGGAGGTAATGATTATACAATTATTGCAAATGGGAATTTTACTTTTAGTTCTTCAATTCTTGATGGTAGTGAATATGATGTGACTATATTAACACAACCGTATGCACAAAATTGTAATGTTTTAAATAATAATGGAATATTAAATAGCATAAATATTACAGATATCACAGTAAATTGTATTTTCAGATGGACAGATTTCGGTCCTTTCGGAGGGAATGGTGCAGCTATTGCTTTAGATTATTTTGATAATAAACCTGTGGTTATATTTCGTGATAGTGATAATGGTAATAGAGCACATATAAAAAAATGGGATAGTGGGACAACATGGACTGATTTGGGATACGTAAGTTCTGGAGTAGTAGATACGCCATCCATAGCAATTGGGTCTGATAATAAACCAGTTGTTGTTTTCAAAGATTGCATAGATGGTGACTGTTTTAATGATGGTGATGATAAAGCACGTGTGTTAAAATGGGATAGTGGGACAACATGGATTGATTTGGGATATGCAAGTTCTGGAGGAACGGATTATACATCTATTGCAATTGGAAATGATAATAAGCCAGTAATTGTATTTAAGGATTGTGATAATGGATTTATTGGTTGCCAGAGTAGTACTGATAAAATAAGAGTAGTGAAATGGGACAGTGGGACAACGTGGACTGATTTGGGTTTAGTCAGTAGTGGTCAGGGGGCCCATTCTACTATTGCTATTGATAACTCTGATAATAAACCTGTTATCAGTTTTACTGAGTGTATTGGCTATTGCGAGCAATCTGATGATGGCGTTGATAGGATTCGTGTATATAAGTGGAATAATGGGACAACATGGACTGATTTTGGTTATGTAAGTGCTGGACAAGCTCGTTTCTCTTCGCTAGCTGTTGGTATTGATAACAAAGCTGTTGTTGCTTTTAAAGATTGTAGTGATATTGCTTGTGGTCAAGGGAAAGTACATGTTCTTAAATGGGATAGCGGTATAACTTGGTCTGATCTGGGACAAGTGAGTATAGGTGATGCAGATTGGTCAACTATAGCCATTGGAACAGATAATAAACCAGTTGTAGGTTTTAAAGATCAATATAATGGGAATAAAATTCATGTTTTAAAATGGGATAACGGAACGGTATGGACTGGGATGGGATTCGTAAGTACTGAAACTGCAAACATAACACCTCTAGCAATTAGCCTGTCAGATAATAAGCCATTTATTGTTGTAGGTTATAATATTTTTAAATTTGAATGATTTTTTATTAATGAATTGAATCTATAAAAATTATAATTTTTTTAGGAGTAAATTAATGCCAATTGCTGAAGAAGTAAATCCTCAAAAATGTACAAATAAAATTGTTTTATTTGATGATAATGAATACTCTATCTGTTGGGGTAATTATGAAAATTCAAAAGAACGCGTAATTGGTGCCCGTTGGAATGAAGATTACCCATCACTTGGAGGGAATCCTCTATGGTATGTAGAGCATGAATTCACTACTGAGGCTATTTTAATTTCAATTATTAAACAATTAAATAAACCAAATTGTACACAGAAAAAAGAATATCTTTCAAATACTTTGATAGCACTGAAAGAA
>CAZLJI010000663.1:0-1867 GCA_964559565.1 uncultured Ignavibacteriaceae bacterium
TTCGAGTGCATTTACGGTATCTTCAGTTGGCATCGGGGTCATTTGGAGGATTGGAAATAATGGAGAAAAATCAGGTATTACCGGATGTATTAATTCCGCTGAATTTTGCAGCGAATCCTTGTAACCCGTTAAATGAAACTTATCGGAATCAGGCTTTATTTGCATACTTTCCAATTCCCAAGCCGATTTCATTTGAATTGAATCATTATTATTCGGATCGCTTATTAAGTTCATAGGATTTAAATCACTCCGATTTGATTTACTTCTTTGAAGATTTACAAAAAAATTATCTTGAACATCATTTTTTTTGTAAAACCTTTTTTTTTCTGCTGTTCCCGAATTAATCAAATGATCATTCCCAAATTTCATAAAACAAAATATCAAATTGCATTATAACTCTGAAAAAAACTAATGCTACCAAGTAGAAGCATCTATCGAACCCGGGGTCAAATTTTTTATTGCATTCCAAACATCCAAAGCACCAGCACTTCTGTTAGCATCAGAGTTCCGGGAATCATCGTTATCCAAATCTTCGAGATTTAAATGGTATGCAGCAAGCCATGGCCAGCCCAGAGAAGGGTGTCCTCCATACCCAGTTACCCGTTGAGGACCTGCAGTAAGGGTTTCCAATAATGTCCGTGGTGCAGTAAATGCCGGCCCACTCGAGGGTGTTTCTGTTCCGCTTACATTGATATTCCAGTTGCAATCCATGATTCCCATACCCATTTGCCCATTCATCTGAATATATTTTGGAATGGTAATATCCTGTAATTTTCTCTGCCCTAAACGCCTTCGAATTTCAGTAACCGATCCGCTACCCAGAAGATTTGCATCCTCAATTCTAAAACCTCTTCTCTGATTTGGATAAAGTCGGTTCAAAGTTATTCTTAGCACACCAGGTCTTGTACCACCACCTATTGTATTTGTCTGCATGGTGAACCAAATATCGGTCATTTTATTAAACTGCTCATCATAAGCTCTATCAAGCGATTGATTGAAAGATTCGTACAGTGCATTTCCAGCGTCCCACTCATCACTTTCACCTTCTGTAGCCAAAAGTCTTGCCAATTCACGGTTCATTGAGGCAATTTGTCGTTGAGCGACCACTTCGAGAGATCTTCTTTGTGTTTCCGCAAATCTTACTATTGTTGTTCCGTCACCTGCGGTTTGGCTCCATGCATTGGTAACAGCACCTTGTACTGCTCCTTTTCCTGCATCCACCATACTATCAACAATTGAACCAACAGCTCCACGCAAAGATTCACGCACCATTGATTGAGCGGTTGATTTTATTACTCCCCCAACACCAGGAATTACCGCGCCAAGAATAATATTGATTCCATTTATCAATACCTGTTCAGCCAGTGATGGTTGATCAGGAACCTGAGCATACCTTAAAAAATCGGTTACAGCACCTTTTTGTCGATCAATCACTCCACCTATTCCACCATACATTGCATTTAGCTGTGTTTGTGCCGGACCCCACTGATTACTGAAATCAGAACGAAGATCACGCTGAATCCAAAACCCGTTTAAACTGCCCGTTTGCTGAACAACATGGGTTAACTCATGTGCAAGTAATCTTTTCCCATTTGTTGTATTAGGACTAAATTCCCCTGAATTAAAATATATGTTATCCTTATAAGTAAATGCTCTTGCTCCTAAATTTTCATTCATTTTCACAGCATCAGTTCCTGTGTGAATTTTAACTCCGCTAAAATCGGCCCCAAAAGCATTACCCATAAACTGATTAGTCTCTGTGGATAACAATTGACCACTTCCCTTTGTGGAATTAAGTTGTTGAGCTATTTGAGGTGTTGCAATACTTCCATCTCCTTTTGATTTGGGTTGCATCATTTCTTCCTCT
>CAZLJI010000664.1:0-1866 GCA_964559565.1 uncultured Ignavibacteriaceae bacterium
CAAGATAAACTGCATCACCGCCTTTTACACCTCTACCTTCATCGCAAACTTCTTTTGCTGCACGTGATGAGATATCTCTTGGAGCTAAATTTCCAAACGAGGGATATTTTCTTTCAAGATAATAATCTCTTTCATCTTCAGGAATATCAGCCGGATTTCTCATATCACCTTTTTTCTTTGATACCCAGACTCTTCCATCATTACGTAATGATTCACTCATTAAAGTTAATTTTGATTGCGATTCACCGTGCAAAGGCAAACATGTTGGATGAATTTGAGTAAAGCATGGATTTGCGAAATAAGCTCCTCGTTTATGTGCACGCCAGATTGCAGTTGCATTACAGTTCATTGCATTCGTAGAAAGGAAGAATACATTTGAGTAGCCTCCAGTTGCTAGAACAACAGCATGAGCAGAATATTTTTCGATCTCACCCGTTAAAAGATTTCTCACAATAATTCCTTTTGCTGCACCATCAACAATTACAACATCAAGCATTTCTCTTCTTAAGTAGAGCTTAACAGAACCTTTATCAACCTGACGGTTTAATGCGCTTATGGCGCCAAGTAATAATTGCTGTCCCGTTTGTCCTCTTGCATAAAAAGTTCTTGAAACTTGTGCACCACCAAAAGAACGATTATCAAGTAAACCACCATACTCACGAGCAAATGGAACACCTTGTGCAACACATTGATCAATAATGTTTTCACTTACTTCTGCAAGACGATGAACGTTTGCTTCACGTGCACGAAAGTCACCACCTTTAACAGTATCATAAAAAAGTCTGAAAGTTGAGTCACCATCATTTTGATAATTCTTTGAAGCATTAATTCCACCTTGTGCAGCAATACTATGTGCTCGGCGTGCACTATCGTGAAAAGTAAATGCTAAAACATTATAACCAAGTTCACCAAGAGAAGCTGCGGCTGATGCACCTGCCAATCCTGTTCCGACTACTATAATATTATATTTTCTTTTGTTAGAAGGATTAACCAACTTCATATTGAATTTATGATTAGTCCATTTTTCTGAAATATGTCCAGCTGGAATTTTTGAATCAAGCTTTGTCATTGGTTACCTCCGTAGAAGAAAAAGAAATAAATCGGCATTGAAGCAAATGCGATAGCCATGAAGACAGCGTAGATGGTTCCAATCTTTTGGATTACAGAGAAATACTTTTTGTGGTTCCATCCAAAAGTTTGAAATGCACTTTGGAACCCATGATTAAGGTGGAAACCAAGCAGTATCATCGCAATGACGTAAAGTAACACATACCACCAGATTCCGAAAAAGTAAACAACTATGTCAAAGTACTGATGAATGTTTGCAAGTCCCATTGGATCGTATACATTAAATCTCCAGAAAAAAGTTCCCAGATGTGAAACAAGAAAAATGAAAATAATCGAACCTGAAAGAACCATTGTTCTTGAATAAAGATCACTGTTTTCAGATGAGCCGTTAACCTTATAATTCACTCCGCGAGCTCTTTTATTTTCTAACCATAGTTTCAAACCATTAAAAATGTGCAATACGAAAGCAGCAAGAAGTACTACTTCAATTACACGGATGAGTGGCTTAACAACATCGAGAGCTCCGACATAACCATTGAAAGCTTCGGCACCAAAGAACAGAGTTATGTTTCCAATCAAATGAACGATTAAAAAAATCAGCAGGAAACCACCAGTAATTGCCATCATCAGCTTCTTGCCAATCGACGAATTAAGAAACTTAGTAAATGAACTCATAAGCAGACTCCTTCTTCACCGTTAATTAATGAACTTAATTATTGAACACACAAAGAATTTATTTTGTTCATAAGCTGACGGCGAGATTATTTTAAAGAATGTCAACAATTTTAGAAATGTAGT
>CAZLJI010000665.1:0-1859 GCA_964559565.1 uncultured Ignavibacteriaceae bacterium
CGCGATCCTGACGGCGGATTAATTGAAAGAGATGAAGACGGTAATCCGACAGGAATATTAAAAGACAATGCAATGGATCTTGTGTTCAAAGTAATTCCTCCTCCATCACTTGAAGAAAATGTTGAAGCTGCTCTCCGCGCACTTGAAGAAACTAGAAAGCTTGGCATCACAAGTGTGCAGGATTTAACTCAACCAGATGAGTTTGAAGCCTACAAAAAAATACTCGCCGATGGGAAACTGACTTGCAGAATTTATTCTATCTGGCCTATTGATAAGTATGAAGATATAGTACGTGGCGGAGTTACTGTCCATACCGATGAAGGACTTATCAAACGCGGAGGATTAAAAGGTTATGCTGATGGTTCGCTCGGTGCGAGTACAGCATGGTTCTTTGAGCCGTACGTTCAAAATCCGAACACATCCGGACTCGCCATTGATATAGTCACAAACGGCAATCTTGAAAAGTGGGCAACCGATGCTGACAGAAATCGCCTGCAGATTTGCACTCACGCTATCGGTGACAGAGCAAATGCCTTTATGCTTGATCTTTATGCGAAGATTAAAAATGTAAATTCTCCATGGGAAAGACGATTCAGGATTGAACACGCACAGCACTTACGCAAAGAAGACATAAAACGATTTTCAGAGATCGGAGTAATTGCATCAGTTCAGCCGTATCATTGCATTGATGACGGCGTGTGGGCTGAGAAAAGAATCGGTCCGGAGAGAATTAAAACAACTCATCCATACAATTCATTACTAAAAAGCGGTGCGGTAGTTGCATTCGGTACAGACTGGCCGGTAGCACCTCTCAATCCGCTTTATGGAATTTATGCTGCAGTCACCCGCCAGACTGTTGACGGTAAAAATCCATACGGCTGGATTCCTTCAGAGAAAATTTCTGTTGAAGATGCGATTAAATGTTACACACTCAACGCTGCTTTCACTTCGTTTGAAGAAAAATTAAAGGGCAGCATTGAGATCGGTAAGCTTGCCGATTTCGTTGTGTTGAGTGACGATATTTTAACAATCGATCCTGAAAAAATAAAAGATGTGAATGTGGAGATGACAATTTTTAACGGAGAGATCGTTTATGAGAGAGTAGAATAGAACGAAGATAACGCTGACCTGCCTTTGCCGGCAGGCAGGTTGAGCAGATGTTCATAGTTTTAAATCTGCGTGGATCAGTCAAATCTGTGTCATCAGCGTTCTATTAACACAACCGCAATCCACTCATCCATTTTCTCGATTTGCAAAGTTTCAAATCCAAGCGAATTATATTGTTCTTCAATTGCTTCTTTATCCGTATCAAGTAAGCCGGAAAGAATTACCACGCCACCGGATTTCAGTTTTGATTTTATTTTCCCAACTATTTCCAGCAGAACATTTTTCTGGATGTTTGCAAGAATCAAATCAAAATTATTTTCTTTAACATCATCAATTTCACCAGTTATGACTTCAACTGTATCGCTTGCCACGTTCAACTCACAATTCTCTTTACAATTTTCAAGACAGACTTCATCAAAATCTACAGCGACAGCATTTGATGCACCAAGTTTTACAGCAGCAATTGCAAGTATCCCGGTTCCTGAACCAATATCCAGCACCTTCATTCCTTTTGTTACATATTTCTCCAGTAATCTTAAAATTAATTTAGTAGTTTGATGCTCACCGGTGCCAAAAGACATTTTTGGGTCAATTGTTAAAACTATTTCACTTTCTTTTGGCGAGTAATCTTTAAACGTTGGTTTAATTACTATCCTATCTGAAATACGGATTACTTCCCTGCTCTTTTCCCATTCTTCATTCCAGTTTTTGTCTTCGAGTATTTCTTTTTCGATCCTGAAAGACTCAATCAA
>CAZLJI010000666.1:0-1859 GCA_964559565.1 uncultured Ignavibacteriaceae bacterium
TTATCTCTATATTCTCTTGCTTCAATAATTCTGCTGCTTTTTCAGGATGCATTAATCTTATTGCTCCGGTTTTGCATTTATCAATTGGGATTTTACTGATATCAAGATTCTGATAGTTGATTTCAGGTAAAAAATCTCTCATCTCAATTGAACCATCTGATTTACGGGCGCATATTCCGCAACCAAAGCATGCTACGTTACACACTTCCTTTGAACGTTTTGGATCATCATGATTTTTACAGAAGACAAATAACTCTCTGTCATCAGGGTGAATTTCAATTATACCTCGTGGACAAGCCTCAACACACTGTCCGCAGCCAGTGCATAGTTCTTCCACAACCACAGGCAATCCGTTTTCATTCATAAATATTGCACCAAACTGACATGCATCAACGCATTCTCCGCCGCCGAGACATCCATACAAACACATTTTCTGTCCGCCTGCAACAATAGTCTGAACAGAGCAACTTGAGGGACCATCATACTTTGCTCCATCTTTCATAATAGCTTCGGCGTTACCACCGTTACACAAAACTCTTGCAACGAGCTTAACACTTTCACTACTGTCCATTCCCATAATGCGAGCAATTTCATCAACGACATCCTGTCCGCCAACAGGACAACCGTTAATTTTCACTTTTCCGTCTACAACATTTGTTGCAAAGTCGTAACAGCCTGCTAATCCACAAGCACCACAGTTTGCATTAGGTAGTACGTCATTTATTTCAGCAATTTTAGGATCTTCTACAACACGCAGCTTTTTATCTGCAACTGCAAGTGCACCTGCAAATATGAAACCCAATCCACCCATAGTGGCTATTGCTATAATTATTGTTATATCCATAATAGTTTCCTTTTCTTTCTAACCAAATTGCCCCGACTTTTAAGTCGGGGGATTTGAACACACAAAGTAGATAATGGGCTTTAGCCCAAACTAAATTTCTTTTGGCTACAGCCAAATAGTGATTTCCATATCTATTCCCCGACCTGAAAGACGGGGCTATTCATCTCAATTAATTAAGAACTTCTCAAATCCCGATGAATAAAAAATCTTTCCTTGATCATCAATTATCATTGCTTCGGTATCGTTAAGACTTTCAATTAATTCAAGTCCTTTTGTTTTTCCCATCACAAAAACTGCTGTTGCAAGTCCATCAGCAAAAGCATTTTTCTTATGAATTATGGTTACACTTTGTAATCCTTTTGACGGATACCCTGTCATCGGATCGAGTATGTGATGATAACGAATACCATCTTTCTCAAAATAATTTTCGTAATCACCGCTGGTTGCGACCGACATTCCATTTAACTTAATTTTTCTTATAATCGCGCCAGATTCTCTTGGGTGCTGTGTGCCAATCACCCAATCATTCCCAATAGATTTTATTTCTCCACCAGCATTTACAAGTGCCGATTGAATTTCAGAATTTTTAAGAACATCAATAGCTTTATCAACAGCATATCCTTTAGCAATTGCACCAAAGTTCAACCCTGCATTATGACTTCTGTTTATCCTGTTATTATCAAGCAGTTTGATTTTTTCCCAGCCACTATTCTTCAGGGCAGAATCAACCGCTACGGCTGAAGGCATTCGGGGGTTGTATGAATTAAAACCCCAAGCCATAGTTATGTTATCAAGACTTACATCAAAGCTGCCATCAGACAGTTTTGTAATTGAATCACAGAGAACCAATAACTTGTAAATTTCTTCGTCAATAATAATGAGCGAATCTGCTGAATGGTTTAGCTTCCAGACAGGGCTTTCCTCATTATATGTTGAAAATAATTTGTCAATTCGCTTTACTTCTGTAAAAGCCAAATTGATTGCTTCTTCCACTCTTTGCTCATCGACATCACGA
>CAZLJI010000667.1:0-1858 GCA_964559565.1 uncultured Ignavibacteriaceae bacterium
AGGTCCATGAACAGTCCCGTGTATGAGATTGGTTTGTTGACCGCGATATTCCATAATATCTATTTCACCGCATTCAGGCCAGCCGACTGTTTCAATATTTGAACCGAGAAGCCAGAAAGCAGGCCATATACCAGGACCCCAGGGCAATTTAATACTTGCTTCAAATCTGCCGTATGCTTGATCAAATAATCCTTGAGTTTTTATTCTTGCTGAAGTAAATGCACTTCCCATGTAAGACTCTCTTCGCGCAGTAATAGCGAGATTTCCATCACCATCCAAGGACACATTTTCCGGTCGGTCAGTGTCATATTCAAGCTGTGCATTACCCCAGTCCGTCCCAATATCATAAGTCCAATTTGAAGGATCCGGACTCTGACCTGCAGGTCCATCAAATTCATCTTGCCATACAAGCTGCCAGTTTGGAACTTCTGGATCCAAAGAATTATCGCAAGAAGGCACTATAAAAAGTAGTAGTGCAAAAGCAAAAAGTATTAAAACGTGTTTCTTATTTGATTTCATAATTTCTCCTATTACTTCTTATTTCTTTAATAAATAATTAATTCTTTATTTCATCACTGCCGGAACAATATTTTCTCTTAATATTCTTGGATCAATAAAAGCTTGTTCAATAGCTAACGTTGCAGCACCAATAGCAATTCCTTTTGAACCAAGAGTACTTGTCCCTAATTTTGTTTTACGAACACTGCTGACAAGAGCACACTCATCAATTTTTTTCTGAATAGGATTAATAACTAACTCTCCAAGTCGTGATAAGCTGCCGCCTATTATTATCAAATCCGGATTTAACAAATTGACTAAACTTGTAATTGCGCTTGTTAGATAAATTGTTGCTTCATTAACCACCTGAGTTGCTAATTGATCACCGTTCAATGCAGCATTTTCTATATCGATAACGCTTGGACTTCCATTCAATAAAGAACTGTTAGGATAAAGGTTTGATAGAGTTCCAATTCTTTCTTTCAGAGCCCATGCAGAAATGACAGTGGCCAGGCAGCCTCTCAATCCACAGCCACATAATCTTCCGTTTGGATCAATGGGCATATGACTCATTTCACCAGCGATGCCTTTTGAACCACGATACAATTTCCCGCCAAGGATATAACCGGCGCCAATTCCGTTTGATATTTTTATATATATGAGATCGTTTACATTTTTGCCTGCACCCCACCAATGTTCAGCTAATGCACCTAGGTTTGCATCATTATCCAGGTATACCGGTACACCATATTTTTCACGTAATCTCTCCAGTCCGCTTTTACCATGCCAGGAAGGAATTATTGTTTCAGATAAATACTCAGGACGAATTGGATCCACAGGGCTTGGTACAGAAACCCCGATACTTAAAAGCTTATTATAGCTAATATTTTGTGAAGAAAGTGATTCATCACAGAGTTCATTTATTACTTTATGTGTGCCTTCTGAATCTTCTCTTACAGGAAAATCCTTCACTTTCCAAAAAAGTAAATTCCCTCTAAGATTTGTAATAGCAACCGAAACGTGTGTAGCACCTATATCAATACCAAGGATTACTTTTGCATCATCCTGAAATTCAAGCATAATTGGTTTTCTACCACCACTCGATTCACCACTTCCAACTTCTGCAATAAGTCCGGTAGGAATGAGCTCTTTAATAATTTCTGTAACTGTTGAGCGAGATAATTCTAACTGGCGAGAGATTTCAGCTCTTGAAATCTTATGCTCGCGCCATATTAATCTCAGGATAGAATCCTTTAACGATAAAGTGATCTGAGGATCTATTTTATTTTCAGCCGTGCTGTTTATTCTGTGCATACTTTGTTATGAATTTTAATTGAATTATAAATTCACTCATTTATGA
>CAZLJI010000668.1:0-1858 GCA_964559565.1 uncultured Ignavibacteriaceae bacterium
CCAAAAGAGAATCAGCAGTGGCCGAATCCAGATTTGCTGTAGGTTCATCTGCAAGAACAAACGACGGTTTTGATGCAAGAGCTCTGGCAACAGCTATTCGTTGCTGCTGACCGCCTGAAAGTTCCGACGGTTTATTGTTTATTCTATCACCCAACCCGACAGCTGTCAATAATTCAATTGCTCTTTTTTCTCTTTCTGATTTACTAAGCCCTTGCAAAAGCATAATGAACTCAACATTTTCTTTTGCCGTAAAAACAGGAATAAGATTATACGCCTGGAAAACAAATCCGATGTGATGAAGCCTGAAATTAACAAGTTCGTCCGGTTTGTAGGTTGATAAATCAACATCGTCAATCACAACACTTCCCGATGTGGGAGAATCTAATCCACCTACAATGTTTAGTAAGGTGGTTTTTCCTGAGCCGGATGGACCAACGATTGCAGTAAATTCTCCGGATTCGATTTCAAGATTAATCTCATTCAATGCTTTGACGGGAACAGCTGTTCCGTCATAGATTTTTGTGAGCTTATTTACTTCAATAAGTGACATATTAATCTCCAATTTAAAAAGTTCTGATAGCTTTAGCCGGTTTAAGTTTTATTGCTTTTATTGCGGGATACATCGCCGAAAAAACTGCCGTTAATAAAATCATAACTGTAATGGACAGGTAAAAACTAACTGGAAGAACAGGATAAAGAATTGTTCCCAATCCCCATTCGGATAATCCTGCTGCAAACGCTGAAAGATTTATTCCTGCAAAACCAAAATATGTAATTGTAATAATTGCTAATATCATCCCCACGATTCCACCAACTATTGCAAGAGTAATCGTTTCTAGTATTATCATAGAAAAAACTTTCTTTCTTTTCATCCCGATTGCCATCAATACTCCAAATTCTCTGACTCTCTCAAGAACCGACATAAGCATTGTGTTTGTTATTCCGAACAACAGTGCAAAAAGAATTACTCCCATAAATATGCTCAACTGAAGTCCTATCATTTCATCCATTAACTTAAGTTCGGGCGCAAGTTCCTTCCAGTTTTTGACAGAAAGATGCTTATAGTTCTTAACCAGATTATTATAAAGTGTATCAACATTTTGAGAGGAATTTAATCTTACTACTATTTCATGATAGATAGGTTCCGAAGCTAAGAGAGAAAGAATATCATTTTCTTTTATAAAGACTGTGGAGCGATCAAACATTGTAGATTCGGTACGAAATATACCTGTAACTCTGAAGGCACCATAAATAATTGATCCATCCAAACCCTGAAAACTCAAAACGATTTTTGATTTTTCTTTAATACCAAGATTTTCAGCAAGCTTAAATCCAATTAAAATCTGGTTTGATTGATCAGCTTCAAAATATTTTCCTGCTACAATATTATTGTGAACTGATGTCACTTTCATTTCATCCTGAGGTTGAATTCCTGTAACTCTCACTCCGCCGGAAGATGTTGCTGATGAGATCATACCCTCAATTATAAGTCTTGCTGAAACACCTGCTACATTTGGTTGTGATTTGATGTCTTTAAGTATTGTTAAAGTTGCAGGAATTGTATCTGTAAGAAGTTTATCATCTTCAAAAGTTTTTGTATGAATTTGTAAATGACCGAGATCACGGTCTATTGTTGTATTGATCAGAGACTCTCCCATCCCGAACATGATAGCAGAAGTAAATAAACCGCAAAGCAATCCAACGGCAATAGCAGCGATAATAATACTACTTCTTCGTTTGTTTCTCCAGATATTTCTCCAGGCTAAAGTAAATAACATATAAATCCTTTCTTATTAACCACATAGAAACATCAGGTAACATAGTTTTTAAATCTTATGTGTTCTATGTGTCTATGTGG
>CAZLJI010000669.1:0-1854 GCA_964559565.1 uncultured Ignavibacteriaceae bacterium
ACCCCAGTCGCAATAATTGAGTAGAAATAATTTTTTAGTAATTAGATAAACAGCTAAGTAATCTATTCTGAATTAATGATGAATTAATATTCTTTATCATTAATGATAACAGATTCTGTTTCTATGGACTTTACATTCTCAATGACATTTTCTTTTTCAACATTCTTAAAGGCACAGCTATCAAGTCTAAGATTCTCAATCGGTGATTTTTCAAACGCTCTTATCCAGATGGCGTATTCGCTTTTCTCAGAAGTTATATTTGATAAATATAGATTCCTGACCACTGGGATAAAATTTCCCTTCTCACCTTCTTCATAATAGAAATCTATTTTGATTACTGCCTCTTTTACTTCGCCAACTGTGATGTTCCTTACATAAAGATTTTCTATTACTCCCCCACGAACAGCATTAGTTTTTATTCTGATAGCTCTATCAAGATTTGGGCTGCTCATCGAGCAATTTTCAGCAAATACATTTTTCACTCCACCGGAGATTTCACTTCCGATTACAACCCCACCATGACCTTCTTTCATAATGCAATTCTGGATGACGATATTCTCACTTGGGATATTTATTCTCCGGCCATCATTATTTCTTCCTGATTTAATCGCAATACAATCATCGCCTGTGTTAAAGTAACAATCCTTTATTAAAACATTCTTTGAACTTTCGGGGTTACAGCCATCATTGTTTGGTCCAAGTCCTTCAACGGTTACACTTTTTAAGGTAACATTCTCGCAAAGCACAGGATTAACAAACCACATTGGAGAATCTTTGAAAGTAACGCCTTCAATTAATATATTTTTACACTTATAGGGTTGAAAAAAATTTGGTCTGAGGAAATGACCATCGCCAAAAATTCTCTTTTCCGGAGAAATATTGTCTTCAGCCATTTTAAAAAGAAAGTCTCTATCTTTTTTCTGATTTGGCATTCCTTCAATCCAACCGGAATCTTTGTTCCCTTTCCAACTCCACCAATTTTCATTACTTCCCTGTCCATCAAAAATACCTTTGCCGGTAATTGCAATATTCTCCTCGCCGTTAGCATATATCAAAGGAGAATAATTCATACACTCAACGCCTTCCCATCTTGTGAACACAACAGGCAGGTACTTTCTCTTTTCATCACTGACTTTTACTGTTGCATTTTCAGAGATATAGAGGTTAACATTGCTTTTAAGATAAATTGGTCCAGTGAGAAAGGTTCCTTCAGGAACCATTACCATTCCACCGCCGCTTTTACTACATTTTTCAACTGCTTTTTTAAATGCATCAGAGCAATCAGTAACTCCATCTCCAATCGCACCGTAAAGAGATATGTTATGAACTTTCTCCGGAAAGGATGGTTCGACAATCTGAACAAGAATATCATCAAGCTTATCCCATCCATCAGATATAAAACTACTTTGTGCACAACTGATTGTGACTAAAAAAATTATTAAATGGATTGAAATGAAAATTCTTCTACTTGTCATTTGCTATTTCATTAAAGTGATTTTAATTGTTTTTTGTTTTCCTTCCCTCTGTAATCTTGCAAAATAGATTCCACTGGGAAGAAAGATTAATTGCGAATCGCTTACATTCCATTTAACGCTATAATTTCCAACAGCATGATATTCATTCACAAGCTCAGCTATTTTATTCCCCAGTATATCATAAATCTCGAGTTGAGCATATCCCGGGACATTGATCGAATAATCAAATACAGTAGATGGATTAAAAGGATTCGGATAATTTTGATGCAGCTCAAAATAATTTAAAACATATTTTTCGTCTGAAGTATTAGGAATACCCTCAGTTTCAAACGCACCAAGGTCAGGGGCAGAATCATTATATGGTAGACCTACATATACT
>CAZLJI010000670.1:0-1853 GCA_964559565.1 uncultured Ignavibacteriaceae bacterium
TAATGATTAACTGAAGCTTCCAATTCAGCCATTAAGGCATTTTCATATTGCCGTAGACGGTTTTGTAACATCGGAAGGTTATCATGAAATCGTATTGCTGCAACTACCTGATCAGCACTAACATCAACAATTATCCATCCAATTGCCCGGAGAGCATCAGCGCCTGACCTGGCATCAACCCTGTCCCCAGTTCGTCTGTTCACATATTCTTTCGTATTATCATTGTAACTCCACTCATAAGGATTCTGATGTATATTTTTTATTCTGTCTGCATAACTCCCTCCTCCACCAATAGAACCAGGCATTGCATAATTCAACCACCTCATATTGAAATTACCCCAACGTTGCCTGTCTTTTTCAGCATCCGGATCATAATCGGCCCGTCGTGGATCCCATTCATAGTTATACCCACTCGGATCCGTATACTTCAACGGGTTATTCAGGACATAGGTGTAGGTGAGGGTATTAGGATTCATGGGTAATTGAGCTTATTTTTTGGGAATGTTCATTTATGGGCAAATTACATATAATCACTCAATTAAACAGAACTCTTAATACCAAAGTAGAAAACCAAAATAAAAGTACCAAAGAAATAAAGTAACACTAATAACCTTCTAAAAGCTTTTTGATTTTTTGCTTCATTCTTATACTTGTTTGCCAGCAAATCTCTTTTCCTATAAATGAAAAAGTAGTTTAATATTATCAGAAGCAAACCTATGAAGATGATATAAAATATAACTGTTGAGTTCGAATGATCTACAAGATTTACTTTTGCATAAAGATTGAACATAAAATAAGCGGCTTGAATATTTAGCAATTGACAAACAGTAATTAATATTAGGGCATTAGTCGCAGGTGTATCATTTGTTTTAATCAGTCTTAACAGTTTCCAAAATGTATAAAATATATATCTCATCTTTTCGTTCGCTAAATATTAATTGAATGTGTATTTCAATATCTAACCGGCGAAGGTGCTAATCCTCCAATATAATTTGATGTTAAATTTGGATTAGGTTTAATTACACCCTGTTCTAAGCCTTCAATTGTAGTCTCATAACCTAGCTGTCCCAATGAATACATGCCAGCCAGACTTAAACCATACCATCCACCGATTAACACAGCTGATATAGAGATAGTTGAATTTAATATGGTTTCTGACCAGGATTGCTGACCAGTATTCGATAAATGAATATTATATGGAACACTAAAGCCAACTCCAACATATCCAAGAGGTTTTAACAACCTACTTCCTTGTATCAATATCTTACTATTGGATATTTGATATGCTATATCGCTTCCGACTTTTGTTGATGTTAAAGTATTGCTTATTACGCTAGCAGCAGTGGATGCAGTAGTGGCAATTTGATCAATTTGAAGCAAAGTAGTATTTATATCCCCTCCGTTTGCGGCATTATCATTAGTAAGCATATTATCAATATATGCTTGTGCCTTTGAAATTGAATTAAAACTTCCATAGGTGCCATCTGAAACTGTTGCACCACCAGTTATTATATGAAATCTTCCAGTTGCATAATCGTAAGTTTTATTGTTATGATCGAAAGACGTAAAATCCTGATAAATAATAAATTCCGCATTCGGTTTAATAGCATTTTCCCTTACTTCATTAAAAGAAACTTCTGAACCATTATTGTAATACTTTCCAGTAATATAATTATAACTGTACCCATTCAATCCTCCTCTTCCTCCTCCTCCTCCTATACTAGTATAATTATAGCTAATCTCCATAACTCTGGAAGAAATTCTTTGAATAAACATATACATGTACTCTCCCTCATAATCTCTAGGCACAAACACATACCCACTCGGATCCGTATACTTCAGCGGGTTATTCA
>CAZLJI010000671.1:0-1847 GCA_964559565.1 uncultured Ignavibacteriaceae bacterium
GAAATATTATCCAGATGTCCGCGGAATCTCAACCATGGACCAGCCATTGAAATGTGATCAGTCGTGCATTTCCCTTTTGCTTTCAGAAGTACAGGCAAATCAACTAAATCCTTTCCATCCCATTTTTGAAATGGAGTTAACAATTGTAATCTCTCACTTTTCGGATCAACTTTTACTTCAACTGCAGAACCATCTTTGGCTGGAGGTATAAATCCACTGCTTCCTTCATCAAATCCTTTGATAGGAAGTTCTTCTCCTGTGGGAGGATTTAATTTTACTTTTTCCCCTTTTTCATTTACAAGTTCATCCGTCAAAGGATTGAACGAGAGGCTTCCTGCTATTGCTAGTGCAGTCGTAATTTCAGGTGATGCGACAAAAGCAAGTGTGTCTGGATTGCCATCATTCCGTTTTGCAAAATTTCTGTTGAATGAAGTTACAATTGTATTCTTCTCGCCTGTTTTAATATCCATTCTTTTCCACATACCAATACAAGGGCCACACGCATTCGCAAGAATAAGTCCACCAATATCCGTTAATGACTTTAACTGTCCATCTCTTTCTATTGTTGCTCGAACTTGTTCTGAGCCTGGTGTAATGGTGAACTGTGATTTCGCCTTTAATCCTTTTGCAAGCGCTTGCTCTGCTATGCTGGCTGAACGATCTATATCTTCATAACTTGAATTTGTACAGCTGCCAATCAATGCAACTGAAATTTTATCCGGATAATTTTCTTTCTTTACGGCATCTTTCATTTGAGATATCGGCCAAGCTTTATCAGGTGTGAAAGGACCATTCAGATGCGGTTCAAGTGTACTCAAGTTTATTTCAATTACCTGATCGTAATATTTTTCAGGATTTTTGATGACTTCATCATCAGCTTTTAATTCATCAGCTAAACCTTCAGCAAGAGCAGCAACATCAGCACGTTTGGTAATTCGCAGATATGACGACATCTTTTCATCAAAAGGAAATACAGAAGTGGTCGCACCGATCTCCGCACCCATATTACAAATTGTGCCTTTTCCTGTACAGGAAATAGATTGAGTTCCTTCTCCAAAATATTCTACGATTGCACCTGTTCCACCCTTCACAGTTAATATTCCTGCAAGTTTTAAAATAACATCTTTTGCAGATGTCCATCCATTCATCTTTCCGGTCAACTTCACCCCAATAATTTTTGGCCATTTCAATTCCCATGGCATACCAGCCATAACATCAACTGCATCAGCGCCGCCAACACCGATTGCAATCATTCCAAGTCCTCCTGCATTTGGAGTGTGTGAGTCTGTCCCGATCATCATTCCACCGGGAAATGCATAATTCTCAAGCACAACCTGATGAATAATTCCTGCACCGGGTTTCCAGAATCCAATTCCGTACTTTTGTGAAATGCTCTGAAGAAAATCAAACACTTCTTTATTCTCTTCATTTGCTCTGAGCAAATCATCCTTTGCTCCAACCTGTGCCTGAATCAAATGATCACAATGAACAGTTGAAGGAACTGCAGTGGTCTTCTTTCCTGATGACATAAACTGAAGAAGCGCCATCTGCGCAGTAGCATCCTGCATTGCAACCCGGTCCGGAGATAAATCAACGTAGTCCTTTCCTTTTTGAAATTCCTTAGTTGGATTATCCCAAAGGTGAGTGTAAAGAACCTTTTCCGAATAAGTTAAAGGACGATTCAGGACCTTTCGGATGTCGGTCAATTTTTCCCGGTAATTATTATATACTTTTTTAATCATATCTAAATTTGCTGTCATTTTAAGCCCTTTACTTTATGCAATATTAATTTTTTCCTACGCCAAAATACAGAAAATCAAAGAAATTTACTTTAAAACGACACTCAT
>CAZLJI010000672.1:0-1840 GCA_964559565.1 uncultured Ignavibacteriaceae bacterium
CGGTTGGGGGAGGTTGGGAGGGGGCTAATAAATTTAGATACCAGCCAAGTTCGGGGAAGCTTACAGTAGAATCTGGGATGCAGAAAGACCCGGAAATCTCTACTTTAGAAGTGTCCTAATTTTGGGAGGACGTCACGTGGAAGAAAACCTCATAACGTATTGGTTATGTGTATTTCAATTCCCATTGTAGGTTTATTGAATAAGAAACTTTTGAGCAATAATAGTATTTTCGGACTGGAATTTGACAACGTAGAGCCCTTTTATGAGGCTGTTGCAATCCAGGTTGAATTGATGTATTCCCTGGTTCTTTACTCCCCTAAAAATAGGCATGATATATTTACCGGTTATATCATGCAGGGATAATTGTAATACGGACCTATTCCGTAAATCAACTGTAATGTAAGAATTTCCTGAGCTAGGGTTCGGATGAATGCTTAAAGTGCATTGATTGGCCATCTCTTCGTCAATCCAAGTCAATCCTCCATTTTCAGTCCTTATTAGTAGCTGTCCCTGATTCCAGCCACCTACTATCCATCCCGTCAAGGAATCAGTGAAGATTATCTGCCTGGCTACTCCACCACCATCTTTATAATAATAAGACTCTTCCCATGTTAATCCACCATTATCAGTCATAAATATCCTGGTTGTATCGTATGAACTGGGTGTAAACCCGATGGCATAGCCATAATTCTGATCAAGAAAAAAGATATCCTCAAAATATAGTGAATAACCAGTCTGGTATTGTATATTCCAGTTTATGCCTCCATCCAATGTATTTGCAATTATACCATTCCCAAATCCACCAAACCATCCATTCAGTGAATCAATAAAATAGAAACTTCTTCCATGATAAGGATTATTGTAATCCTGCCAGTTATCTCCACCATCATCTGTTATGTATATTTCATTGATATCCATTGCCCAACCATGGATGGTATCCAAAAATAACACTTCCGGTGGGAATTCAAACCATAAATCCCAATCCCAGCTTTGTCCACCATCCTTTGTATGTCCCACCCAATCCTCTTCGTAGAATTGTCCTTGAAATCTACAAGCAACCAGGCAGTGCTGCGAGTCCACGCTTGAAATACTATGCCTCCCTGTCAAATATTCATTGGAATATTTTGTTTGCCATGTAAGCCCCCCATCTGTTGTCCTGGAAATCCCACCCCCTTGAAATGCCCAACCATTCAGCGAATCTGAAAATGACATACCAGGTGTATAACCTGAACAGACCTGGTCCCAATGACCAGAACCATCATACGCACATATTCCCTCTTGCAGGCCAATCCTACCAGATGAATCATTAAACATGCATATAGAATATATCGAATTCTCTAAATCACATGTCTCCGGATACCACTGGCTATAAGTAATTGCTGATAATACGGCCTGGAGAAAGAATATCAGGATAATCCTTTTCATCATAAAAAAATTAGATATCGAATATTTGCTTATGCTAAAGTTACATAAATAATTAAACTTTTAAGGTGATGTTCGATAATCTAAAGCTATTCTGTTTCGCTGGATCGCTAATCGTGCAACCATTGTCCTCCTCATGTCTAAAAACCATTTTTTTTGGAGAATAATCCCTGGAAAACCAGTTTCGATATTTCAACAATTAGGGGAGCCGAAGTCGACTGATCCCCCGCTTTAGACAGGGGATCTTTCTTTTTGTACCCATCGTATACCTTGATAGACAAAGATTAGCTCGGTCCGGGGAGCTTTAAAATATTTCTAGATACTTGGTTTTTAGAATCTCCTTAAGATTTATAGTTTTTCCAGTAAACAACTGAAGCTAAGGCTTATGACTATTGTTTGCGAGGGAATTTAGATACTG
>CAZLJI010000673.1:0-1837 GCA_964559565.1 uncultured Ignavibacteriaceae bacterium
AAAAGAATTCTTCGTTTAGCTACCAAATTTGTAAGTTTTCTCATTGCTTCAGAAACTATTAAAGCTTTTCCAGTAGCAAATCCTTTTCTTTCATAATTAGCTTCCAATTCCATTTTAGTTGACGCTCCTGCTATCGAATCCATAATGATTGTACAAAGTCTATCACTATTTGATTTGCGAACCACGCCTATAATATTTTCAATATTTTGAAATGATGATTCTAGAGTATCTTGAGACAAATATAACATATCTTTTAGATTTACTCCTAATGCTGCCCAAAATTCAGGAGCAGCAGCAGCTTCTGTATCAATGTAAACTGCTACTCCACCTTTCTTTTGTGTTTCTGCTACTAAATGAGCACAAATTAAAGATTTTCCTGTACCCTCTAATCCGGTCAAAGTGGTTATGCGGCCAACTGGAAGTCCTCCGTATGGGCGATTACTAATAGCTAAATCTAATGTTGTAGATCCAGTTGAAATCCAGTCTGTTACGGTTGATGGATCATCTTTTTCATCAAGAAAATAAGCAATTTTACCTGAATCTTTATTAGCTTTATTTAGCTCTTGTGCTAGAAGTTCTGCCAATCCATCTCTTCCAATATTTGTTTGAATGTCAGTATGTTTAGATGACGTATCTTTTTTAGCCATATATAAAACTTTTATTATGTATTGAGATAGTACACTTTTCAGCATACTATCTCAATATATTTTATTCTTATTAGTTTTTGGGTTCGAACAATTTGTCAAAAGCAGCCGCTACATCATCTGTCTTTACCGATGGGGAAGTAACAACAGGATCAGTAGTTGTAGTTGACTTGGCAACTGTAACATCAACCGATTCACCAATAGCCGCAGCAGCCGCTGCTACATCAGGATCAGCTTGAGCTTCGCCGTTTTCTGGATGTAACCAATTATCCATAACTTCCTTAAGTTCATCGTATGACAATTCAGGAAAAAGATCCAGAATCTTGGTTTGATTTGCAATTTTTTCAAGCAAATCTTTATTAGTTGGATCAACTGCCGGTTTCGTATTTGGTTTTACACGAATTGAAGTTTCTGGAAATTGTTTTCCGGTTTCTTCGGCAGTTTTGAATTCCACAACAACATCACGACCATTAGCTAAATCTGTGATATCACCATAATCAGGATCACTCATAATAGAAAGAAGTTCCTGATAAACTTGTTTTCCAAAGCCCCAATATTTTACACCTTCATGTTCTTGACCACGAACAATAACAGGAGCAAAAGTTCTCATCTTAGGTTCAAGTTTACGAGCCAATTTCCATTCTTCTTTATCTCCACTTCTCTTTAAGCGAGCAGCAAATTCAACAATCGGGTCTGGACGACCGAATGAATCTGGAGACAAATATGTTTTTCCATTGAGATTGTAATGAAACTTCAATTCAATGAAAGGGTTGTCTGGCTGAAATTTGTATGGAACAATTCGAACTTCTTGTTTACCAGGATTTGGTTTCCATAACAAATTTGATTTTTGATTTGTGTTTGAAAGAGAATTCAAACGACTCTTTATTTTATTAATATCTAACATAATTTTTAATTAATTTAATTGTTTATCTGATAATTTTTAATTACTCACTTAAGTAACCTGTTATCATTAAATACATATTACCACATGAATTAAAAATGTAAATTTATTATATGAAATTTCTTATTTTTTTCACTATATCTCCAAAATTCACATTTCAAAAATTTTATAATTTCATTCATTCTTTTTACATCTTTTTCTTTTAATTCACCGCTTCTTTTATAATGAGTTGGTTCATCATATTCAACCACTATATTTTTCTCCTTATCATACCCATCCACCCAATAACCCA
>CAZLJI010000674.1:0-1835 GCA_964559565.1 uncultured Ignavibacteriaceae bacterium
ACTGTTAGGATTAAATGGATCGTGCTGATATCTTGTAAAAGTTCCGCTTTCACGATTAAATTTATTTAGACCTCCCCCAATTGTTCCAATCCACAAATTACCTTTTGAATCTTCAAGAAGCGCCCAGATATAATTATGACTTAAGCTTGATGAGTCGCTCGGAATATTTACATAAGATGTAAACTTTTCAGTTTTTGGATCAAAACTCTGCAATCCTCCGTGATGGGTTCCGAGCCACAATATTCCTGATTTATCAGAAATAACTATCGTGATAGTATTAGCAAGCGCGGTTGAATCATTAGGATTTAAATACCTTGTGAAATTATCAGTTTCAGGATTATATCGATTCAAACCTCTGCTGTCGGCACCAATCCACAAGGTACCGTAAGGATCTACACATAATGAGAATACTTCATTTGAGCCGAGGCTATTAGGATCATCTTCCGAGTGCCGGTATGTTTTAATTTTATTACCATCATATTTGTTCAATCCATCCAGGGTTGCAATCCAGACAAATCCCTTACTGTCCTTAACAACGGAAGTTAAAAGATTATTCGACAATCCGTCTTCAGTGGTAAGATGTTTGAAATGAATTTTTGGGGGGACATAATTCTGCGCAGACGTTTGATAGAACGATATTAAGATAAGAAGGGCGAATAAGCAGCAAGCGAGAACTCGCATTTTAATTCTTCTGTGCAAGCGTATTGATATTTGCTTTAATTGATTCAATTATTTCTTTAAATATTTTCCAATTTCATTTTTCTTTATTAAAAACTTACTTCAATTCCCAGGCGCATTGATAATGACGGCTGATACCTGAAAACTTCGCCATATTTGTCATAAGGCAAAATGGGATTTCCATTCTCATCTATTCCGTTATATTTTTTTTGAACAATGTCTACAGGCTTCTGTTGACTAGCTATATGAAAGAAATCAAGAATTATTTTCGAATTAACGGAATTTATAAACTGAAGATTGTAAGTTAATCGTGCATTAAGATCCCAGATAAATGGTGTTCTTCCTACTGACCCGCGTTCTGATAAAAATTTAATTCCAAATCCTGTGTTTGCTAATTCACTTAACGGTGTACCACTCTGAGCTATGAAAAAGATGCCTGCAGTCAATCCGAGTGGAAAAAGATAGTAGCCTGAAAATTTGAAGACGTGAGTTCTATCATTTGGAAGTAATCCTGTTGAATTTACGTCTGCAGTAATCGGGTCATCAAACGAAGCGTTTTCATTTGGAAACATACCATGTTTAAAATAATCAAACAGTCCTTCGTAATTGCCATAGTTTCTGGAGAGGACATAGGAAGTCAGAAAGTTAAAATGCTCATCACCCCTTCTTTCCAATGTAATCACCAGATCAGTGTATTCTCTCTTTGGTTCTGGCCAGGCTGATAAAAATCCGCTGCCGGGATTTCCATATTGATATCTATCTTCTTCCTCAAACCAGACATCATCAATACATTGTCGAAGAGATCTGTAAACTCCCTGTGCACCAATCCGAAAATTATTACCAATTAAGGTTTCGTAGCCTAATGTAAATTCATCGAAGTACTGCGCTTCGAGGTCTTTTACTTCAGGTCTTATTGTATGTTTAAAATTATATAGTGTATCGCCTCCGGTATTATCGATTCGCGGATCATGCTGAAATAAAATCCAGTAGTCATAACCAGTATCAGTATGATATTGTAGCGATTGCCAGAGTCCAAATTCCTGTGTGAATCTTCCAAATGAACCGAACAATCTGTGTGTTCCCTGATCATTGAGAAGATATACAATTCCAAGTCGAGGCTGTAAAGGAACAGACAAGGTTTGAGCAACTTCACCATT
>CAZLJI010000675.1:0-1831 GCA_964559565.1 uncultured Ignavibacteriaceae bacterium
TGACCAGTAAAGAACAGGCAATGATAAGGGCTTTCATCATTATGGTCTGCTTGGCATTTATTTTCCAGCATTAAAGATAAGAAATTTCGTTGCTGAGTCAAGAGGGCTGATGACGGTATAGTAGAAATTGAGACTTTAAAAGGAATTTCAGCTTTTTTTGAAACAGGATAAAAATGAGCTTATAAATATATATTATCCGATAATTTTCATTTATGAAATTATAATTATCTTTGTGGAAAATGAAAAATTATGGTATCGCAGGAAAGAAAATTACTTACTTCAGTTTTTGATCGCATTGATGAAAAGGAATTTTCGATTATAACAGGCCCGAGGCAAAGCGGAAAAACCACCATGCTAAACCAACTTGCGGATAGATTAAAGCAACGGGGAGAAGAAGCTTATTCAATTACATTGGAAGACCATTCTGTCCTTGCCCATCTTAATCAACATCCAGAAAATCTCTTCGATTTAATTATTAAGTCTGCCGAAAAAAGACAATTCGTTTTACTCGATGAGGTTCAGTACCTCGATAATCCTTCAAATTTTCTGAAGCTGCTTTATGATAAATACCAGCCACAGCTTAAGATCATTGCTACCGGGAGCAGTGCTTTTTATATTGACCGGAAATATAAAGATTCACTGGCGGGAAGAAAGCATCTCTTCGAGCTTTATACGTTTGATTTTGATGAATTTTTAGAGTTTCGGACCGGGAACACTTTTCTACAGGAAGAATTGAACCACATCCGGATAAATAACGATTATATCTCTTCCAGGCGTAAAGAACTGGAATCTTATTTCATCGAATATCTCACTTATGGCGGATACCCGGCCGTTGTACTGGCAGCTTCGCCAGAAAGAAAGATCGAGAAACTGAAGGAATTAATGAATTCTTACCTGAAAAGGGATATCACTGAATCAAACATCCAGGATCAGGAAAGATTTTACCGGCTGATGATGGTCCTGGCACAACAAACAGGATCGCTGGTCAATGTCAATGAACTTTCGAAAACACTTAAATTATCTGTAACCGCAGTTGAGAACTATCTGTATATCCTTCAAAAGTGTTTTCATATACAGTTAGTAAGACCCTTTTACAGTAATGTCAGAAAAGAATTGATCAAGATGCCGAAGGTGTATTTTCACGACTCCGGGCTGCGTAATATCCTTCTTGGTCAGTTCAATCTGATTGAACAACGGATTGATAAAGGCATGTTGATCGAAAATTATGCTTATATCCGTCTGAGACAAATCTATGGCAATGATCTTATCCGTTACTGGCGAACAGCCGACGGACATGAAATTGATTTTGTCATAAATCCAGCTTCCGGTCCCGGATCAGCCATAGAAATTAAATTTGATCAAGCCAATTTTAATCCTAAAAAGTACAATAATTTCCTCGATGCTTACCCTGATTATTCAATCAGTTGCCGTTCATTCAGTGCTTCACTTAATATCAACTCACTGATGGCTTTATAATTAATAACTTAGTAATCACAACATATCACATACAACATTTAACATTGAGTACCAGTATTTCACCACCTTCCCTGTTTAAGATCTCACCGCATGTTCCTAAACTTACCCCCCAACAGCAGAAATGAACCAAATGAGTGAAAGCGGATGAGACGGATGATATGGATTTTCACGGATATATCCGCGATGATCCGCCTCATCCGTGTCATCCGTGTTCTATAGGGCATTTATTTAATCAAGATTATTTTTGCGGTTCCCATCCCATCCCCCGCCTGCAGCCGGCAGTAGTAGATCCCTTCCGGCAATCCTTCAGCATCCCACCGCACCGTATGTTCCCCGGCACTCAACTTCTCACCCA
>CAZLJI010000676.1:0-1831 GCA_964559565.1 uncultured Ignavibacteriaceae bacterium
TTCTTCAACAAGTTAGTGTCTTTAAAAATCTTCCCGCCAATAACCGTCGCCCACAAAACTGAAGTTCGTTTTACAGCAAGTGTTAATGCAACTGAAGCAAGACTTACAGAAACAATCTGCGTATAACGATAGCCAATTGTTAGAACGGAAATCAATAAAATCCAGAGAACATCAGTTTTATTTATTTGCGGAGAATGATTTTCCAGCTTTCCTTTAAATGCAAAATAAATGATGAAGAACAATCCAGCAAAATAAACGTGCTGAAAAGCTGTTAGCGAAATCGGAGTAAGACTCATTTTTGCAACGAGCAGCTTATCCATCACAGAAGATGCAGTAAACAGTAGTAATGCAGCAAGAATGTATTGATGATACCTCGACTTGAAAAACAGATTCAGTGGAAAAAGAATTTCTTTTAGATTTTTGCTTTCCAAAATGTAAGTGCCGGCGATCAATGAAATTAATCCAAGCACCTCATAAAATTTTAATGCTTCTCCGAGAAACAGAAATGCAAAGACTGCAACAAAACCCGGAGTTAATGCAAGCAACGGAAGCGCATTACTGATTTGTAAATTCTTCAATGCAGTCATCACACACAAAAATGCTGCAACACCAATGATAGATTTTACAAACAAAACAAAAAGATTAGAAAAGTTTATTGCATCGTAATCAATGAAGAAAAAGAACGGGATTGATAGAACCAGGTTTGCAATAGAAAGATAAAAAGAAAACTGAACGGGATTAAGATTAAACAGAACTTTCTTCTGTGATATCGCAGCGAAAGCCGAAAGAAAAGATGAAAGCAGTGCAATGAAAAACCAGGTCATAGAAAATAAATTATTTAATTATTATTTTGCTTTGTCATTGCGAGGGAAGAATGACCGAAGCAATCTTTAACTCAGGTTCGATATTAGATCACTTCTCCCGACTGAAGTCGGGATCGTGATGACAAATAACGTTTTAGATTCTTCGCTCCGCTCAGAATGACAGTACGAACTATGGCTAAAAATCCACAGCTAATTTAAGGAATATATTCCTGCCCGGCTCAATCGTAATGCTTCCTCTGGTAGTGGATAAATGATTCCGGTAAGCATTATCAAAAATATTTTCAACTCCGGAATAAACTCTAAAGCTGATGCTTGAAAACTTTATCGGAACTGTATTCAGCAAAAGATTGAACACTGCATAACCCGGAGTTGTAATTTCACCTTCAGCAACATCATTCTGTTCAGCAAAAAGTGTTGAGGAAATATCAGTCTGTAAATATTCGAAGAAGCTCAGCTTAAATCCTACTCTTCCATTCAGCGGTGGAATTTCAGGAAGATTTCCATCAGCAGTAATATCATCCCCTTTTACATAGGAAGCGGTTGTGTAAAAAATATAATCGCGCCAGAAATTATAATCGACACTGAAATCAATTCCGTAAATTCTTGCTTCACCAATGTTTGTTTTAATCAGCGCATTTCTTCCTTCATAAGTTCCCGGCACTTCAACAACCAGATCTTTAAAATGAGAATAAAATAAGCTCGAAATAATTTTCAGATTGTCTGAATAATGTCTGATTCCAAAATCAATTGATTGACCTTTCTCAGGTTTTAATTCCGGGTTACCAACACGAACAACACTTCCCTGGTCGATGTATTGAAATCTTTCTTCAAGCGATGGTGAACGGAATGAAGAACCTAATCCAAGAGTCAAGTCAAGATCTGAGGAAAGTGAATAAATGAAACCAAGATTAGCACTGTATGATGAGTTATTGGTATCTGTGCTGTCCCAGAGAACACTTTGATTTGGAGGATTTGTGTTCAATACTCCGTTTGTGATCGTGTAAACA
>CAZLJI010000677.1:0-1828 GCA_964559565.1 uncultured Ignavibacteriaceae bacterium
ACTCTTAAGGAAAAAACAAAAATCTCAGATATTCTTGCGGATCCCGAATCTTATCTCGACCAAACTGTTTTAGTCGAGGGTGAAATACTTGAAGTTTGTCCGATGATGGGCTGCTGGATGGAATTGAAATCAGATGATGGAGAAGGAATGATAAAAGTAAAAGTTAAGGACGGCGAAATAGTATTCCCGGTGGAGGCAAAAGGTAGCACCGCACTTGTTGAAGGAAAAGTTTATAAAATTGAAATGACTCAGGAAAAAGCTATTGAACACTTTGAACACGTTGCAGAGGAAAAAGGCGTAGAGTTTGATCCTTCTACTATTACCGGTCCGATGACTATCTACCAGATAAAAGGATTGGGTGCAGTCATAGAATAGAGCTTAATTCATCATTCAAATTTGCCCGCACTAGCGGGCTTTTTTTATATAATACCCATTCCAAGCAGCACACCAAGAATCAGTATCAGAATAAGCACGACTATTTGTACGAATTTAAATGTAACTTTCTTCAACAACTTGTTGCCAAAATATGCTCCGACAAATGCACTTAAAGTAGCAGCTAAGATAACAGCCCAATTGCTAAGCACATCTTTACTCAAAAATTTTGTGAAATAGATAGAAATTCTTGTAAAATCTACGAAACAGGCTATTACAACACCCGTTGCAATGAATGCTTCTTTCTTCAATCCGAACTTTAAAAGAAATGCGCTTCTTAATGCACCCTGATGACCTGATAGCCCACCAAAAAAGCCACTCAGAAAACCACCAAACATTAATTTATTTTGACTGAATTCCATTGCTTTAAACTTCGGAATAATTTCCAATATTGCAAACGCTATCATCAAAACAGCTATGGCTAACTTGACGGGAGTTATATATTGAATCTTACGAAAAAGTTCATAGGAGGCTATTGCATTAATTCCAGATAATAAAAGCAGTAGCTGAGCGCCGACAATTGCCCCAAGTATGGCTGGAATACCAAATTTTAATACGACCAATTTATTTGCATGCTTTCCAACTAAAAGAAGTTTGAAAAGATTATTCAGCAGATGCACAATACCTGTCAAGCCAACAGCAATCTCAACAGGGAAAAAGACAGCGAACACAGGAAGAAGAATTGTTCCTAAACCGAAACCGGAATAAAAAGTTAACAATGATGAAAAAGCAGCAAACAAACAGATTAGTAAGACATCCATAACTTTAATTTATAACTATTAGTTCTTGAAACGAAATAGAAATATATACTTTCATAATACTCGGGTTAGTTTTCTCTGAATTCTTTGTTAGTTCCTCAATTTGTAAATTTACACACTAGTTATGAGCGAAGATAAAATAGAAAAGCAGACATTTACTTATCCATTTCTTTTCCGGATTATTTTCAGATACGGGAATATCATCATTACGCCATTACTACTCCTATACACAATTCCACTCGTCACTTTTCTCGATGAGAAAATAATTCTTGCTTTTCCTCTGCTGGTTAATCTATTTCTAATTTATTTCCTGAACAGACATTATTTTAATCTTTATAAAATCCTTCCATACCTGATTGAAGCTGATGATGAGAAAATTACCTGTTCTGAATTTTTTCTTTCAAAAAAAGAAATAGTGATTTACTATAATGATGTTGCGTCCCTCTCTGGGGGTATATTTGAAAATAAAATATCAGGTGTGATGAAAGTTTGTGACAGAAAAAATAATTTGTGCATAGGTTTTTATCAAAGATTGAATAACTCAGGAAAACTGGCTACTATTATTTTAAGTAAAGTAAATCGTAAACTTTATGATATTGTGCTGGATCAAATTAAATCCGGGAATCTAAAAGTAAGAA
>CAZLJI010000678.1:0-1826 GCA_964559565.1 uncultured Ignavibacteriaceae bacterium
GCAGCCGAACAGCAATATTCCACCAAGACGAAATTTATATCTAGTTATTAAAAACGTTTTGGTATTTATTGATCATCGATAGGAGAATTAGTGTTAATCACGAAGCTAGTTTATCAGCCTGCCTTGCCGGCAGGTAGGTAAAGATTGTGGAAGGGAGTAACTAAATATCAGGAAACATTATTAACACTGGCCCCTTTAATGTTCAATTTATCGGCGATGTTAACCATTTCAGGAACAGACTTTACTCTGAGCTTCTCAGTAATATTTAAACGATGATTCTTAACGGTGTGTTCTGCAATACCTAATTCTGCAGCAATTTGTTTGTTGAGTGTTCCTGTAATTACGTAACGAAATATTTCATACTCCCGTGCAGTAAGTGAGCTAACCTGAGATTTGAACTTCTCAATTTCATTTTGTCTCATTAAAAGTGCATTACTCCTGTTAAGAGCTTCATCTATCGCAAAAAATAATTCTTTGTCATCAATTGGCTTCTGAAGAAAATTGATTGCTCCCTTTTTCATCGCCTCAACACTCATTGGGATATTTCCCTGCCCTGTAATAAAAATGATTGGTAAGGATTCAAACTTGGATTCAATGTCAGCCTGTAACTCAAGCCCGGTTTTTCCGCCGAGGAAAATATCCAGAAGAATGCACCCTGCATTTTTATGATTTTCAGTCTCTAAAAACTGCTCTGTACCGGGAAAAGATTCTGTGTCATAACCAGCAGACTGAAGAAGAAGCGAAAGGCTCTGCCTGATGGCTTCATCATCATCTATAATAAATACTTTGGCTTTTTGTTTATACATCTTTAATAATTTTCAGACTGAATGAAAATTTTGCACCGCCATCTGGCATATTCTCCGCCCAGATTTTACCATTATGATCTTCAATTATTGAACTGCAGATTGATAAACCGATTCCTAAGCCTTCTTTTTTTAAAGTATAGAACGGTTTGAAAAGTTTATCTTTTATCGTTTCGTCAATTCCTTCTCCAAAGTCACGAACAGAGATGGTAATTATGTCATCGCTTAGAGTTTGAAAGATATCAATAACTCTTTTATCCGATTCTAGATTCTGCATCGATTGTAAAGCATTGAAAAACAAATTAAGCAGAACTTGCTGTATTTGAATTTTGTCTGCCACAATATAAACAGGCTCATTGAACATATGAACAAAGATTTTTATTAACTGCTTTCTGGCTTCGCTCCGGAAGACATCAACTACTTCCTGAATAAGTGAATTTAAATCTGCTTTTTCTTTTTCTCTGCTCTCCAGTTTCATCATTCCCCTGATGCTACTCAGAATTGACGCTCCTCTTTTATCATTTTCAACAATTCTCTGCAAAATTTGCTTTAAGAGATCAGGTGTTGCTTCATTGGAATTTATAAAATTAATCCCGGCCTGAGCGTTGCTAAGAATTGCAGTCAATGGTTGATTTAGTTCGTGAGATAGTGATGCTGTCAATTGTCCAAGTCTCAAACCCCTGTCTTCATGTAAAAACTCTCTATACCTGTTTTCCGTTTCAATTACCTTCCTGGTCATAAGCTTTTGATCTCTGTTCAGTCTGAACAGGTTGGCAATTAAAAGCGTCTGCAATACTATAAACAACAGAACAACCCCGCCAATCCATTTATATCTATCAACAAAAGAAATGTCTTCGTACATAATTGTGCTGCCGGCAGGTATCAAATCTGAATTGACAAGGTTCCATCTCTTAAGTTCTCTCCAGTCAAAAACATACTCATAATAATCCTGCTCAGAAACCTTAATTGAATTTGGATCTTTGCCATTAAGAATCTGAATAGCGATCTCACCAGATCGTAATC
>CAZLJI010000679.1:0-1826 GCA_964559565.1 uncultured Ignavibacteriaceae bacterium
CAGGGAGAAAAAACGATTGGCTTATTCATTGGTGTCTCACGAGGTATACCATTGCAGGTATTTTAAGAAATGAAAAAATTATTGTTACATATATTATTTGTTTTCAGCTCCGTGCTATTAAATAGCTGTGTCGAGGATAACGTAACACCACCATTCACCGGTGAATTGAATCCCGCAGCAGAGATGCTTGTTTACTTTGAAAGTCAGGGAGACTTTGCAAACAGCAATTTAGCTCCGGCTTTGATCGATGCTCAAGAAGTTAACTCAAATTTATCCAGCTTTTTGATAATTGATTTAAGAAATAATTCAGATTTTCAGAATGGACATATTGAAGGTGCTGTAAATATTCTAAATGATAGTCTCTATAATTTTATGAAAAGTATTGATGCTGGCTCATATTCAAAAATAATTTTAGTAGACAAGAACGGGCAAAGCTCGGCATACTTTACCTGCTTGCTCAGACTTGCAGGGTATAGTAATGTTTACTCGATGAAATATGGAATGGCAAGCTGGAATCAGTTCTTTGGTGATGAATGGCTTGGTGCATTAAGTGATGCATTGAACATTGAGTCTTATACGAATGATGATTTTCCCAGGAACGATTTAACTGATTTGCCGCAGGTTGCGTTTGCAAATCCAAACTCGTCACTTCCTGAAAGAGTCAATTCAAGAATTGAAAAAATTATTAATGAAGGATTTCAAGTTTCAGAAAATCTTCCAACCGAGAATGACAATTATATTGTTTGTTACGGAAAGATGAGACTTTATTATGCCCGCAAGTTTATTGTTCTTGAAGGAAGAGGTCATCCGCCGAGAGCAATTTTGTATATGGATTCACCGGACTTTGAATTAAGAAGTGGTAAGTACCTTCAATCATTACCGACTGATAAACCAATTTATATTTATGATTACGATGGACAGCAAAGTGCCTGTATGACAGCATATCTGAGAGTGCTGGGTTACAATGCAACTTCCCTGCTCTTTGGGGCCAACCAACTATTTTACAGCAGGATGATAGACGAACCGGATTTAAGAGAATACGCTTTCTCTTCGCTTATGATTAATAATTTTCCTTACGTTACGGGAGAGTAAAACAAAAAAGGCGACTCATCTGAATCGACTTTGAAATTCAATCCCTAAAAAATTTTAGGAAATAATTTTCGATTCTTTCAATCTTCTCGTCATCGCAATGAAGAAACCAATTACCATTATTGCAACACCAGCCCAAACAAGATTAACAAACGGTTTTATGCTTGCATTTACACTTAAGACTTCGTTGGTTTCTGTCTGAGTTGTTGTGGTCTGAGTTTCGCTGCCATCCAATGCCGATAAAGCGATATCAATAACACCAGCAGAAAGATTTTCAAGCTCGATTTTCAAATTCATTTCTTTCGACTCAAATGAAGTGAATTCAACTTTTCCATCGGTTTGTTTCCTCAGCAGCTCTGTTTCTGTTTTCTTTCCATCTTTTTCGATTTCAAGCACAGCACCCATCTGGAAATCTTTTCCTTCACTCATAGCCTGCATAGTCTCAGCAGCCATATTGAATTTTACAAATGTAATCTTCGTTCCTTCAAATTCAGTTGAACTACCCTTTTCAAGTGAAATATGATTGTGTGAATGCTGACTTTGACTTTGTCCACCTTCATCATAACCTAACGGAGCGAAATAAATATCTCTGGTTAATAGAGTAAGTATTGCAGGTTCACGAACTATACTGTTGTTGAATTCGCTTCTATACATAACAGGAGCAATTTGATACTCTGAGTTACCTTTTTTAACATCGATATTAAATGCAAACTTTGTGTTATTTTCAATCTGATAAC
>CAZLJI010000680.1:0-1825 GCA_964559565.1 uncultured Ignavibacteriaceae bacterium
TACAACACCATCTTCACAAACTCATTGCCCTTAAGTTTTGAAAAGATTATATCACGAATAACTTCCGACGTAACAAATATTTTTAAGTTTAAACTAAAATAATTTCCCTTAGGACTTACGTTGGAAGAGGAAATTTTATAATCCATTCCATCTACAGCAAGCTCGATTGCCTTTATCATTTCATCGGCATCTGTTCCTATTACTTTATAATTCCAATCACAGGGATATTCTATATTTGGTTTTTTGTTGTTTGAATCTAAAAGCATTTTGAGTCTTTCATTCCCGCAAAGCGGGAATCTTTTTCAGATTTGAAAAGGTCTTTTAGATTCCTGCTTTCGCAGGAATAACTAAATCGCTAATCTTTATTGACTAAAAACACTCCAAAGGTAATTATCAGTCCGCTTAATATCATAAACAAAGTAATATCTTCTTTAAGCAATATCCAGGCAGCAATCACTGTTACAAATGGCTCAAAGTAAAGATAAGCACCAACTTTTGCTGATTCCATTTCACGCAAAGCAAAAGCCCAGATAACATACGCAACTCCACTGCAAAGTAAACCTAAAAATAATATTGCAATCCATCCTACTGCGGAAAGATTTAATACAGATTTTATCATGGTATCATTAATTGTAAATGGAATTATTATTATTGCCATCATTATAAAAAGATAAAGTATTGTCATGACTGGTGAATAGTTAAGTGAAATCTTTTTATTCACCATTGAATAAATTCCCCACGTAAACGCACTTGCAAGTACCAGTAAATCACCCTTGTTTTTTATAAGGTCAATATTTGTTGGATTTCCATTTCCTACAAGCAGCAGCAAACCAAATGTTGCAATAATTATTCCTGTTACTTTTAATGCGTTCAGTTTTTCTTTAAAGAAAAACAATCCAAGCAATGACATAAAAATTGGTGCTGTACCTATTATCCATCCTGTATTTGATGCAGTAGTAAATTTTAATCCCGTTACTTGAATCCACAAATGAAAAACTGCTATCAATGCAAGAATTAAAATGTAGCCATGGCTTTTAAGTTTAATAGAGAAGTCTCTTTTCTGTAGTAATGCGATTATCAGTAAGAGAGAAATAGCAAGAATTAATCTCATTAAAATTATTGTTTCAGGAGTAAGCTCATCAAGCAAATATTTTGTTGCAATGAATGATGCGCCCCAGAAGATGATTGCTAAAAGCGGTAGCCAGAATATGTAGGATTTTGTTTTTATTAGTTAATGTCGCTTAAACATTTTTGTGATTGTGTTTGTCATTTCGAACGAAGAAATAAATCTTTTTAATTATATGGATGAGATTTCTCTGTTATCCCTTCGGTCTTTCATAGAAAGGACAATATTAATTTATTAATTAGATTTTTCAGTTTTCTTGGCAGAAGAGTAATTCTTAAGGTCATAATTAATTTCTTTATCTGGCATATCCATCTTCACAATTTCTACTCCTGCATCTGAATAAAACTGTGTTGCAAGAGTATCGTGAAAATCTGAAAATACTACCACGCGTTTTATCCCTGCCGCGATAAGTGCTTTTGCACAGGTTGTGCATGACATATTTGTAATATATGCTGTTGATCCAACAATATTAACTCCATGTTTTGTTGCCTGCACAAGTGCGTTAATCTCAGCATGATTTGTACGCACGCAATGATTATCAACAATTAAACATCCATCATCCTCACAGTGCGGCTGCCCGGGCAGTGAACCGTTATAACCTGTTGCAAGTACAAATCTATCTTTTACAAGAACACATCCGCAATGCATACGCGGACAAGTTGCACGCTCTGATGCAAGCATTGCAAGTTTTAAAAAATA
>CAZLJI010000681.1:0-1821 GCA_964559565.1 uncultured Ignavibacteriaceae bacterium
CTTCTGTGAGTAGCATATTCAAAAGTAAGTGTTAATGTATCTTTAATATTAGGTGGCGGCGGAGGTGGGGGTGGTACTACTGGTGGTTCCTCTTTGCAGCTGATAGCACAAATCAAAATTAATAAAACGAAAGCGTAAATTATTTTATTCTTCATTTCTTCCATTCAAAAGCTCTTCCGCTAACCTTTCAAACTCATATAAATCTCTAATCGCTTCCAGCATTCCCGCAGAGTGAACTCCGACCGATCTGTTCACTTCGGGATCGTAAATAAAATCTCCCGGCAGACTTTGAATATTTCCATCGAACGCAACGCCAACTATTTCTGCATCTTTATTTATTATCGGGCTTCCCGAATTTCCTCCGACAACATCGCAGGTTGTTACAAAATTAAACGGAGTAGAGAAATCAAATTCTTCAGGTGCATCCAGCCAACGTTCATGCAGATTCCACGGAAACTTGCCATCGAAAGAATAATAACGATCAAGCAGTCCGTAAAATGTTGTGACCGGTGGTGCAATCGTTCCATTGTAATCAAGACCTTTAACTATTCCATCTGAAATTCTCAACGTGAACGTTGCATCCGGTGGAATTGAAGTTCCGTAAACCTCAAATAATGCTCTTCCTAATTTTTGATTTGAACTTGCTTCATTCGTCGCAAGCTCATCAATACGAACTGATATTAGTTCAGACTTCTGATCAGAATATTGAATAAACTCAATAAAAGGATCACTGCTGTTCAGAACTGCATCTGGTCCTTCTTTCACAATCTCTTTCATCCTTTCTATCGAAGTTAGAATTGAACGCGAGAGAATATCTTCAACTGCATCATCTCCTTTTTTACCATTTGTAAACTTTTTCAGAAATTCATCATCACCTAATGTTTTATAAAGTAATTCGATTTTACTTTTCAGTAGCTCATTATTTTTATCAAAGTTAAAATCTTCCGGCATAAGCGCATCAATTGTTTCATTCAGCTCATCTTCTGTGTAAGCATAACTGCTGTCTGACTCAGAAAGTTTTAAATCTTCTGCTATTTGAATTAACTGACTGGCAATCATAAAATATTCCGGTGAATCAAAATTGTTATATGACAGTGCAGATTGTTCATTCATTAATTTCTTCATTTCGCCGATAGCGTTTTCAATTTCTATCCAGGTATTGCCATATTTACTACTAAGTATCGCATCTGACTGTACTTTCTCCTTCAAGTCGTTTTCAAAAACTCTTTTCTTTTGCATCAATACCGGATCCTGTAATCCTTGAAGCATTCCACTATAAGCTTTCTTTGAGTTATAATAGTTTAGCAATTGGTCGTTTAGATAGTTGGAAGCTTCGGGATCTTCCTTAATTATGCCTTCTAAAAATTGAATAAAACTTTCAACAAGCTGAATTGTTTGAGGATAAGTGTAATCTCTTGAATACTCAAGTTGCGCAACCGTGTTCAGCCTGCTGGTTGAAGCGGGATTACCGGGAACGAAAACAACCTCTCCCGATTCAGCTCCGTTTTCACTCCACTTAAAATAATGATCAACTTTTAAAGGACTTCCATCCTTATCGTAAACACGGAAGAAAGAGCAATCAAGGTTGTAACGTGGATAGGTAAAATTATCATAATCTCCACCGAAGTATCCAGCCTGAGATTCCGGTGCGAATACGAGTCTCACGTCATTATATCTTTTATAATGATAAAGAGAATACTTTCCTCCAAAGTAAAGTGCAGTAACTTTTGAAAAAGTTTCTTCATCATTCGGATACCTACTTTCTATCTCGGATATTTTTTCTGCTTCTATCGCTAGTCGTTCACTGTCAGATTGTGCAGA
>CAZLJI010000682.1:0-1820 GCA_964559565.1 uncultured Ignavibacteriaceae bacterium
TACAATGGGAATCGGGTTATGCCTGTTTGTTCTACCCAACTTGTACCGTTATCTGTGGTTTTTAGTAAAGTTCCGTTTTCACCGGAAATCCATCCGTGGTTTGAGTTAATAAAGTGAACTGAGAATAAATCATAACTCGTTACGGATGTTTGAACTTCCCAGTTAATTCCTCCATCAATAGTTCTTATAATAGTTCCGGCATTACCAACAATCCAGCCTTTATTTTGATCTGCGAAAAAAACAGAAGTTAAATCATTGCTGGTTCCACTTGCACTGTTTTCCCAGTTTATTCCTCCGTTTGATGTTCTGACTATTATCCCATTTGTGCCTACAGCAAAACCATTATTTATATCGGTGAAGTAAACTGAAACCAATCGTTCGTTAGTTCCGCTTGATTGATTTCCCCAGTTTATTCCTCCATCAGCAGACTTGACTATAGTTCCAAATTCACCAACCGCCCAACCAGTAGTTGAATTTGAAAAATAAATTGAATTGATATAATTATTATTTATTTGAATCTGTGTCCAGGAAGTTCCACCATCCTCTGTTTTAAGAATTCCACCGTTTGGAACACCACCGCATGCCCATCCGGTATTCTGATTTATAAAGAATATGTCTTCAAAACCGCTAAACATTGGTTCATTATAAATAGCCTGCCAGTTTGTTCCTCCATTTGTGGTCTTGAGAATTTTACCAAAATTACTTGTAGCCCAGCCGGTATTTGAATCTATAAAATATATTGAATTCAGCCAGTCTGTATTTTCAGATTGCTGACTCACCCAATTCAAACCTCCGTTAGTGGTTCTAAGTATTGTCCCAAGGAATCCAACTGCAGTTCCGTTGTTTGCATCTGAAAAAGAGACTGAAAACAAAGGCCAATCCGCACCACTTGACTGTTGCTGCCAGATATTTCCGCCATCAGTAGTAAAACGTATGATGCTGTCAGCTCCAACAACCCAGCCTGTATTTATATCTATAAATTGCGCTGAAAATAAATAGGCTGTTGATCCACTGACTTGATTAAACCAGTTGTTTCCACCATCAGTAGTTTTAACAATTACTCCGTTCCAACCGACAGCCCAGCCAACAACCGAATTAACAAAATTAACTGAATATAAAGCTTCGATAGTTCCACTTGTTTGAGTGCCCCAGATGAAACCGCCATCAGTTGAAAAAAGAATAGTTCCGCTCGTTCCTGCTGCCCAACCGATATTTGAATTTTCAAAGTGAACTGAAAAAAGCCATTCGTCGCTTCCTGTCAATTGAGAGTACCAGTTAATTCCGCCATCAGTAGATTTTAATATTGTTCCATAACTACCTGAAGTCCATCCGGTATTTTCATCTATAAAAAAGATTGAGAATAATTCTTCGATTCTTCCGCTATTCTGTGTTGTCCAGTTTAAACCTCCGTTTGATGTCCTGAGAATTGTGCCGTTCTTTCCGCACGCCCAACCAAGATTTGCATTAATAAAATTAATCGAGCGAAGCATTTCATTCGTTCCGCTGTTTTGTTTTTCCCAGGTTAATCCGCCATTTGAAGTTTTACAAATTGTTCCGAGTATGCCAACCATCCAGCCTGTATTTGAGTCAATAAATTTGACTGAGTATAAATCATTTCCTTGCGGCAGGGGATTCTGCCAAAACCATTGTGCATTGGCAGTTGAAAAAATAATTGAGCAGAAGAGTACTATAAGACTTTTCATTTTGTTACTCCGGTTTTTATTTTTATAAAAACTATTCATAGTGGAGTAAGTTAAATCGGTTTATTCAGCAATCTTATTTCCACCTTTAAAAAGAAATAATACCACTCGAACAAATTC
>CAZLJI010000683.1:0-1817 GCA_964559565.1 uncultured Ignavibacteriaceae bacterium
ATTTAAAGATGTCCGTTGGATACTACGATGATTGTTTCGCTTACCAAACATTATGCACAGGATCCTGGTGCTCATGGAATGGTAATATAGTGCCGGATGGGATAACAGATAATTTTAAATATCACCCTTTTGCTGGTGAACTCCGCCCTCAAATTCAGAATAATATTTTTGATGCCTGGCCAAATGCAACTTACAGTTCCGAAGATGATATGATTATGGAAGACCTTGAAACCAGTATAAAAACCACCCATCTTAGTTTTATGAAGGCTGTCTATCTGTTTGGTTATATACCCACACCCACTGAATGGGTAAATGCTTTGAGGTCGCATAAAATGATGGGATATGAATTTTTTATTGATTCTGTCCGGCTTAATTCTGACCTTGCAAGCAATGTAACTGTGGATCTTCAAATTCAAAACAATGGGGTTGCACCTTTTTATTATAATTGGGATACAGAGTTTGCTGCCATAAAAAGCAATGGTCAATTTATGGGGGCGATTGGAAATACGAACTGGAATATTACATCCATCTTACCTGATTCAGGAAACTATCAGAAGTCTTTTTCTACAACAATATATGGCAATGACACCTACAAAATATTAATGCGTTTCGTAAATCCACTAGAAAGTATCACAGAAAATGCACGTGATTTGCGTTTTGCAAACAGCTTTCAGGATAGTGATCTGGATGGTTGGTTAACAGTAGGAACAGTAACAATACAAGCCGAAAATGTTGATGTTACCGATGTAGTTATTGGTAACTGTCCAATGGATAGTATTGCAATAGGAACTAAACATATCCTTACTGATACAGTTAATCCATATAATGCTACAAATCGAAATGTTTATTGGAATTCGTCAGACACTGCGGTAGCAAAAGTTGATATGTATGGTGAAATTAATCCCTTGGCTAAAGGTTCCACTATCATAACTTTATATAGTCATGATAGTACATTTAGTGATCAATGCATTATTAACGTAAAAGAACCAGTAATTACAGTTGATGAGCTTGTTAATATAGTAACCCCATCGCAAGTATCTCCCGGAGATTCAGTTACCCTGTCAGTAGAATATTCAGCTACCCATGAATTGGATATCAGAGCATTTATTCAATTAAACAGTCCTCCATGGAATACTTATGGCAGTAAAACAATAACTGTTTCAAGAAGCTTAGGTACCTTGCTGATTGGTTTTACAATTGATGCAAACATTCCTATAGTTGATAATGCATATAAGTTTGTTGTTGATCTATTGCCCGTTGGAGGTGGCTGGCCCGACAGAATCGATGAGGTTATTATTCCTGACATTAGTGCGATAATGCATGTTGATGGTGTAAGCATCAATAATTGTGTAGTGGGAAATTTACCTAAAGGCGATACACATCAACTATCTTTTACAGTTTCTCCTTCTAATGCAAAGGATAAATCCCTTGCATGGAGTTCATCGAATACAACAGTTGCTTCAGTAGATGAGAACGGTTTAGTTACCGGAATTACAGATGGAAAATCAAACATAATTGTTACAACAAATGATGGATCATCTACGGATACCTGTGAGATAAACGTTGTTACAATACATGTTTCAGGAGTAACGCTGAATGATTGTCCATCAACAGAATTAGTGGAAGGAACCACCCATCAACTTACAGCTGTTGTGACTCCGGATAATGCATATGATAAATCTTATAATTGGGAGTCTTCTGACGACGCAATTGCCACTATAGATAGTACGGGTCTGGTTACAGCTATTTCAGAGGGAACGGCTACAATTTCGGTTACAACAACGGATGGTTCTTTTATTGATGTCTGTAATATAAAT
>CAZLJI010000684.1:0-1817 GCA_964559565.1 uncultured Ignavibacteriaceae bacterium
GAACCGAAGCGGCCACCCTGATTAAAGTTCTCTTCAATTGAATTAACAATGATATTCTTAATTACAGGAAGTATCGGTCTAAAGGTCGCCTGTTCCAATTTCTGAGTTACACTCTTCCCAAAGTCATTAATTTGATTGTCAGTTTCACTCATCCTTCAAAGCCCTTTCAAGATATTTTTTTAACTTCGGATAGTAACCGTTAGTCTTGGGGTGCAACTGTTCACCCGGATTGGTTTCAAAGCCATCGTCCGGCTTATTATCTTTCAAACTATCACCATCAGTAACTTTAAGTTTCTTGTCAGTCAAATCCTGTTCTCCCAAAGCTCTCACTCTGCATCTGCATCTATAACCATTTGGCGGATAGTGAGTCTTCCAAAAGTTATCATCCATCCTTACAACTTTACCGGCAAGTTCAGAATGTGATGCTCGGGTCCTGTTATCTCGAATGGCAATGTACTGCCAGTAAGGAAAATCATCTTTAACGTTCTGCATCTCGAAGTAACGGCCACCCATGTAAGCACTCTGCATATTGGTTCGAAAGATTGTATCAAGTCGCCAAGCTGAACCATCATCCCTTTTTAAATATCCTTTTTCCTGAAACATCTGGCTCAATTCATCTTTAAAATCCTTATAAGATTTTCCATCATCCACAGCTTTCAGTATTTCCTCATGGATAAGTTGGAGGACATCAGCATTACCCACTTTCGCAACAGTGAAGCAATGCTGCTTAATTATCTCCAGCTGTTCTTGCCAGTTCCAGGACGTCTTCACACCTTCTGAAGCAAGGAACTTCATCGCCTCTTCAGGGGATTTGTCAAAACATAGCTTAAGTTTTTCAATCAATTCCGGGTCCATAATTATTCTCCTATTTCACTTTGTACTGAATAATGTCCGATAAGATTGGCTACAAATAACATCTGTTCCAGTTTGCTTTGAAGTTCTTAATCTGGCATTGTCTTAAATAAATACGAGAGTTTCTTCTATGCATCTTCAAAATTATACTCCTCGGATAATTAGTTCATGACATATCCAACTATCTGGGAAATGGAAGAATCCTCATTTAACATCTTTTCAATGCCTTCATCAATCAATTCCTGGTCAGGAGGAATATCCACATTTGCTTCTGCTAAATATTTATTAAGGAAATTCTTAAACCTCGCATTAACAGTCGCAGCAGATGAATCCTTTGTTTTATTCTTATCTGTACTCGATTCAATCTCCTCAATATCAGTATCGATAAAACCATAACTGTTTATCAAATAATCTTTTGATAACTTCAACCCGGAAAGTTGCAGAACAGGGACTAAAGCTGCGTCACGTTCGGCAAGGGTTAAGTCGACATCTTCCTCTCTGTATAGGTTAAACCTTGGTATTGCATCACCACTAAAGTTAAATTGATGGATCCAATAGAACAATTGGTTCATAAGTGAGATCGGATATTTCTTGTCCGACTCTATGATATGCGTTCTCACATCTGTTGCTGTTGTGTCGTTCGATAACTTATCACCTGAAGTTGATTCGGTGGCTCCTGAATGTCCGAGCTGAAGTTTTGTGTTCTGCTCATCGCAAATTCTTATTAGTCTTTCGTATATTTCAACAGATGAAACATCTCCTGTTTTGGTTATGTTAACACTCGTTCCATCCGGGAATACAATAATTCCATTCCTTGCCATGCCCGATAATTTTTTCAGAAGAAGAGTTGCAGCTGTTGTCATATCAGTTGAGAAAGACTTTGCTATTGCAGCCGGATTATAAGAAGCTTGTACCCAGGGCATGCCGTATCTTTCCATGAATACAGCCCATAACTTCAGGCCGTC
>CAZLJI010000685.1:0-1814 GCA_964559565.1 uncultured Ignavibacteriaceae bacterium
CGGGTAGCCAGGATTATATGATTGGTGAACAGGGATTTGATTTATGGCGGCAATGTCAGGATTGTGAGAGATGGGAGTTATTAACCAAGAATAATCAAGGCCACAGTACCATTACTGTTGATAATAAGCGTCACATTGTTGATGGCTACGCACTTGTAAAAGATTTTAATCTGGGTGAAAAACCTGCCGTTACTTTTGATCTAACACCAACATTTAAGGATCAACTTAAAAGCACATTCAGAACGTTTATAAAAGACAGTGAAAGATCGTTACTTATTGAAGATGTAATTGCACCCAATGAAACCACCAAACTGGTAACATGGCAATTTATTACACAGGCCGATGCCAGAATCGTTAAAGAAGGTGTTGTGTTAAATCAGGATGGTCAGCAATTGAAGATACACAATCTCTCGCACCCTGGTATAGTATTTAATATCGTTTCCCTCGATCCACCACCGCACAGGTTGGATAAGCATATTGACAATCTCAAAAAGATTGAACTCAGAATTCCGGTTTCGAATCTGAATGAAGATTCTTTTAACATTAAGATTCAACTTGTTGGCGAATAGCTTAAATTACAGGCATTTTTAAACTGCAAAAAATGAGAAAAGTTTTGATTTCAATACTATTATCGACGGTCTTTTGGACTTGCAACAGTCCTTCTAAAATTGAAACAAAAAAAATGGACGACCTGGTAAGGGCCAAACAGATAAGCGATATGAAATTTGGCATGTTTATCTGCTGGTCATTTAGTACTTTCTCTGGTCAGGAATGGACTCCAACGCTCGATAAAGATGCTTCCTATTTTAAGGCAACCGGTGCTGATACCGATCAGTGGTGTAAAACCGCAAAAGAAGCCGGGATGAACTACATTTTATTTTTAACAAAACATCACGATGGATTTTGTTTGTGGGACACGAAAACTACAGATAAAAAAGTGACAAACAGCCCACTTGGAATTGATGTGATTGCCAAACTTCGGAAATCCTGTGATAAATACGGGTTGAAGCTGGCGCTTTATTTCTCTGAAGGTGACTGGAACTGGGATGGAGCCATTGACGGTAAAGGCTTAGGTGGAATTGGCAAAAATCCGGAAATGAAAAAAGCACAATTGAAAGAATTATGTACGCTTTATGGTCCCATCGAATTTTTTTGGATGGACCATGCCGTGGGTGATGGTGGATTAATTCATCAGGAAACTACGGAGTGGGTGCATCAGTTTCAGCCCAATTGTTTTGTAGGATATAACCACGGCGAACCTTCGGGAAGGTTATGCCTGCGTGAGAGGGGTACGCCCGGACCTTTGGGGGATGTTAATGCAAGTAAATACAACAAGGAAGCCGAAAGCAATTACAAAGGTTATTTGGTTGCCGAATTTACATATCCAATTCTGCCTCTTCACGAAGGAGGTGCCGATTGGTTTTATTCATTACCAAAACACGATAATTTATGCAAAACGCCTGAAGAGTTGTTCGACGATTATTTGGGTACTGTGAAATACGGAAATATTTTCTCCCTGAATGTGGGACCAGATTATGAAGGTAAATTGAGGGACATTGATGTAAAAACACTGAAAAAAGTTGGAAGTTTAATTAACGAATGGAACATAAATAATTAAAAATTTGAACAGATGAAAAATGAATCAACACGAAGAAAATTTATTCAGACAGCTATGCTGGGAACAGTAGCATTATCAGGAGGGATTTCAAAAAGTTTTGCTTCGGAAACAAAACAATTTGAGATGGATAAAAATACGCCTTTAAAGATAGGTATAATGACATATAACCTCGGAAAGGACTGGGATATTGAAACCA
>CAZLJI010000686.1:0-1812 GCA_964559565.1 uncultured Ignavibacteriaceae bacterium
AAGGATTTGATCTTATCAAGAGATTGACTGATGCTGGCTTAGATCAGTGTAATATCCATTTCATGATTTCTAAGCAAACCATTGGTAATGCTTATGAAGTTTGTAAGGCTATCAAGGAAGATTCTCGGTTAGCAAAATTGAATGCTATTGTGTTTCTTGGATTGAAACCAAAGGCTCGTGGTCAGACATTTGATGTTCTTCCTACGGCCGATTATATTTCTCTTGTGAATTACTGCTTGGAAAATGAAATTTCTTTCGGGTTCGATTCTTGTTCGGCTCCAAGATTTGATAAGGCTGTGGCAATCAGTAATTTGGACGAGGCTAAGAAGAAAATGCTTATGTCGTGTTCGGAACGATGTGAATCTGGCTTATTCTCGGCTTACATTGATGCTGCCGGTAAATACTGGCACTGTTCGTTTGGTGAAAACCGTGAAGATGCTTACGGTATTGATTGTACGAAGATTGTTGACTTCACCAAAGAAGTGTGGTTAAGTGAACCTATGAAGGATTGGAGAAAGAGATTGTTTGCTCTTGATAGAGAGTGTCCTCTTTATCCTGAAATTCATTCAACCGCAAGTTAATATGAGATTCTGTGAACATAGTTGGAATTACGAAAACGATTGTGTTAGGACATGCCGTTTATGTGGAGAAGTGGATTTTAGCAACGGAAAAAATCATCCGTGGTCATGGTGGGTTGCTATACCAGGAAATAATAGTTTAAGTGATTGTGCTAATACACCAAAAACTTCTAAAAAATATGGAAATGTCAAAAATCATAACGGTTTTACAAAATGAAATAATTGAATTGAGAGAATCGGTTTGTAAAGCTGGAGATACTGCTGACGTTGTTTATATAGGTGAAGATATTGGAAAGTTAGAAGTAGCAATATCTCTGATTAAAACGTATGCTGAAGATAATGATAAGTTATAAAAAATAAAAATTATGGATACATTAAGTGCATTTGCTAAAGGTGAGGCTAATAGAGGCAAGCCTCTTATGGTTTTTGACTGGAATAAGGCTGCTAAACTAATCAAAGAAAAGAAGCCCACAATTGTTTCGGCTGGAGTGCGTGATGATTGGGAATGGACGGGCGGTGAAATCTACAAAGATGGCAAGATAGTAAAAGACGGCGGAACTTATTTATCGTCAACTTGGGCTGTCCCTGAAATTGACATTGATGGTGAAGTGAAAGAATGTTATATTATGGAATCAGAAAATAAACAGTGGGGAGCTTTTACCGTATGGCCGGATTCTGCTGAAAAAATTCTAAATGAAGTATGAAATACTATAGAATTATTTACGACACTCGTATTGTTGGGTGGTGTTCGGATGATACTATTGATTTAGCTAAAGGTTTTTTTGGAAAGAAAAAAATAACACTTCGAGAAATTCCAAAAGAACAAGCGCTTGATGAATTTGAAGAAATGGGAAAACAGTGGTTTGAGTTATAATAGTTTTAAATATTGAAGGAGTATGAAAATTGAAATTGGTCAACTATACCGCCATAAAAAATATGGGTTTATAGGTAAACTTTGTTGTATAGACAAGCGGTTTAGAAACGGTACTATAATAGAATTGGATGATGGTGAAAAACAAGAATTGGTATTAAGCGACAAAACAACTATTACATTTGATCCGCCTGTGATACAATGGAAAGGAAATGTTGAAAAACTTAAAAAGTCTTTTGAAAAAGTAGTAGAGATATGACAAATCAAATTTGTGTTGATTAAAAATTATGAAAATACGCAATGGTTTTGTAAGCAATAGTTCAAGCGCTTCTTTTGTTGTTGCTTTGTCAATTTTAACTGATA
>CAZLJI010000687.1:0-1339 GCA_964559565.1 uncultured Ignavibacteriaceae bacterium
TTTTCCTTTAGGAAGTGCATCAAGTAATAAAGTTCAATGGATATGCGGTCCCGGTGATTTTTCAGGTGCATATGCTGGTTTTATTTCGGATCTGTATATAATGACTACTACGGCCACTACAAGTACATATTCAAACTTTACAATTAAGATGAAAGAAATGCCTGCTACTTTTACTCAATTTAGTAGTAATGTATTTGAAACAGGATTAACAACGGTATTATACTCATCCTCCTATACCATGACCAATACTGGTTCATATCAATATTATAAAATGAAACTTCAAACGCCATTTTTATATGATCCGACCAAGTCATTATTAATTGAAATAAGTCAAACTGGTTATACAACTAGTATTCAAATTAATCAGAACTCAACTTCCGGTAATAAACGTATTTGGGGAGGAGTTGCTAATACTACTGGCTCTTATGGTACTGGTTATGCACGTTTTGGAATTGACTTAATGCCTGCCAGTGGGTTTGACCTTTCAATGGAGAATATTGATTCTCCATTGGTCTTTGGTGTTGGCAAAAATAAATTGACGGTGACCATCAAAAATAGCAAAGCAGACACCATTAAATGGTTTGATCTTGGGTATCAGGTTGATAACAATACCCCGATTTTAATTTACGATTATTATCCTTCCCAGCCATTAACTGCAGGGAAATCTCTTCAATATACTTTCGATTCAACCGTATATTTGCCAACCAAAGGGAATTATAACTTTAAAGTATGGGTTAGCAATGCCAATGACAGTATGCCTGATAACAATAAAGCAAATGATACACTTTCAAAAGTAATCTGTACAGGAATGGCAGGAACATATACGATAGGAAACACAGGTGATTTCGCAACTTTTACTGCTGCTTACAATGCACTAAAGAATTGCGGAATTTCAGGCTCCATTATTTTTAATGTTATGGCAGGGACTTATAATGAGAATCTGGTAATGGATGCCATCCCAGGACAAAGTGCTCAAAATACGATTACTTTTGTTGGGGCATCCAAGACAACTGTAATAATGAGTTCATCAGCCAATGCTTTACTCGACTTTAACGGATGTTCTTATGTGCAATTCAAAAATATTACTTTCACTTCAAGCGGTTATTGTGTGGCTTGGTTCCATAATAATGCCCAATACAATGCCATTGAGAATTGTAAATTGAATGCCAATTCTACCTCAACTTCATCTTCATATAATGCAGTATTATTTACCAGTTCAGCCAGCTCATATACCAGTGGCGGAAACAATGGTAGTTTCAATAACATACTTAATAATGATATTAACGGAGGGTATTGCGGAGTATCTTTGTATGGCACAGCATCCAATTCAGCCAGTAAC
>CAZLJI010000687.1:1349-1804 GCA_964559565.1 uncultured Ignavibacteriaceae bacterium
GAGGAAATAACTTTAAAAACCAGTATTACTATGGAATATATCAATACTATGGTGTATTTGGAACTGTTATTGAACTGAACAGATTTTCCAGCTTCGGAAGTACCAGTGCATACGGAGTTTACAGCTATTATTGCCAAAGGACAAAGATCAATGCCAATATCATCAATCCGGGCAGATATGGAGTATATATGTACTATAACGGATACTATGGTGGAGATTCCAATTTTGTAACAAACAATATCATCAGCAACTTCCAGGAACCAACATATCAGTCTGGTGTATATTTAGGTTATTATTGTTATAATACAATGGTGATGCACAATACAATAGTGCTAAATTCAAATTACAGTGATTATTCCAGTTGCTATGCTGTTTATATTTACGGATATCCAAGAGGATCCAAAGTGATGAATAATATACTTGTCAGTCAGGGAGATGCATTATTGCTCTCAGCC
>CAZLJI010000688.1:0-1802 GCA_964559565.1 uncultured Ignavibacteriaceae bacterium
ATTATCAACCAGCTTTGAAAGTAATCGCCCTTCTCTGATTGCACCGATTGATTGTTTTCCTCTGAGTACCGGAATTTGAGTATATCCTGTTTTCGTAATTAGTTCAAGCACATCTTTCACTTTATCATCTTCTTTTGTAGAAACAATTTCTTCAATGCCGAGAGATTTTTTTCTGTCCGAAATATCACGAAGAGTTCTGATTTCCAAATCAAGCATCCTGTTAAGCTTCAGCCAATCTTCATTGTGGACTTTAGAAAGATATCTTTCACCTGTATCGCAAACGATGAAAACAATCACGTCATCCTTGCTGCAATTCTTTGCAGTTTCCAATGCAACGTGAACAATCGTTCCCGTACTTCCTCCGCAAAAAATTCCTTCTTCCTTTGTCAGTCTTCTTGCAGCAGTAAATGAATCTTTATCACTGATGTTTATAATTTTATCAATGTATTGGAAGTGAACATTCTCCGGCAGGCAATCCTGACCAATTCCTTCAACAAGATATGGAGTTCCTTTAATCATTTCTCCGGTTTCTTTGTAATGTTTGAATATTGATCCAAGCGGATCAGCACCAATTACCTGAATGTTTGGATTTTTTTCTTTTAGATATCTTCCCGTTCCGCTGATTGTTCCACCGGTTCCGATGCTCGAAACAAAATGAGTGATCCTTCCATCCGTTTGTCGCCAGATTTCCGGTCCTGTTGTTTTGTAATGAATTTCAGGATTGGAAGGATTTGAATACTGATAAGGAAAAAATGAATTGGGAATTTCAGTTGAAAGTCTTCTCGCAACGTTCACATAATATTCCGGATCATCTGGATCGACAAGGTTTGAAACCACAATAACTTCTGAACCGAGTGCTTTGAGATAATTAATTTTCTCAGCACTCACTTTTGATGTAACAACGAAAATACATCTGTAACCTTTTACTGCGGCGGTAATTGCAAGACCAATTCCTGTGTTGCCGCTTGTTGCTTCGATGATTGTTCCACCGGATTTGAGAATTCCTTTTCTCTCGGCATCTTCAATCATTGAAAAACCGATGCGGTCTTTTACACTTCCGCCCGGATTGGCAGATTCCAACTTTGCAAATATCTGCGGTTTTAATCCTTTGTTTATCCGGTTAAGCTTTATAAGCGGTGTGTTGCCTATCTGTTCTATTATGCTGTTTTTGTATTCCAAATCAATCCATATGCTTTTAGTTTAAAAAAAATCGGTCAATAATAAGGAATTGAATCGAATGATAAAAGAAACTAAGGATAACCATTTTCACTTTAAATTATTAGTGAGTAGAGATATGATTTTTGTTTTCAATTTAGCGTCTCGAAATAATTATGAAATTCTAATCATAAAATTAAATGATGAAAGAACACCTAGAAGTTCAAACAACATTACTATGATTGTGGTGTATATTTACTCATCATTTTAATAATAAATACTAATCATAGTTTTTATGTCTGTAAACATTGCTCCTGTTATTTTATCAGCACTTGAGCTTGAGGTGCATTTTGGTGAGCAAGTTATACTTGATAAAGCTTCGCTGACTATTCACGAAGGTGATCGTATTGGTTTAGTAGGAAAAAACGGTGCGGGAAAATCTACTTTTCTAAAAATTATTTCCGGTTTGATGCCACAGGATTCTGGTAAGGTTACAAAGAAAAAAGATCTTGTAATCGGTTTTTTATCTCAGGAATTTACCATCGATGAGACTAAAAATGTTTATGATAATATTCTTGAAGGCGCGCTATCTGAATTGAATCTTATAAAACTGTACGAACACACTCCATTCGATTCACCCAAAAAAC
>CAZLJI010000689.1:0-1802 GCA_964559565.1 uncultured Ignavibacteriaceae bacterium
AAAATTCCCTCGGTAATAGTATATTTCACGAAATTGATTTTTCAAATTCGGGTATAAACCTTTCGCTCCGTGCAGAGAATCTTAATGTTGATGATTTTGTGAAACTCACAAAATATGTGTTAAAAATTTCTCCCGGTTTCACCCGAAAGTAATTCTAAAAATTATTGAATGGATAAATTCAAACAATTCGTTAAACACCTTAAAGCTTTCGATGTTGTCGTAATTGTATTCTACATCATCCTTTCGGTAATGCACATCATCTATCGCGATCGAATTGACACCTGGCCGATCTGGATTGGAGTTAATCTTTTTATAATAATTATCGGCTTTACTCTCGCATACCTTGAATCAAAATATGATAACGAATTCTGGAACGCCGCTCATTACTGGTACATAGTTCCTGTTGTTCTTATCACTTTTAAAGAACTTTATTTTATGATTAAGCCGATAAGGATATACGATCACGACCAGATGTTCATTGCGATTGACAGATGGTTGTTCGGCACTGATCCGACTCACGTACTTTTGCAGATTTCTAATCCTGTACTAACTGAAATCCTGCAAATCGTTTATGGAATGTTTTATCTATTGCCGATTCTGCTTGGATTATTTCTTCTCCGGAAGAAAAGATATGTCGCAATGGATTTTTCAGTATTCATTATTATCTATGGATTTTATCTTTCATATTTAGGATACTTTATCTGGCCGGGAATCGGTCCAAGGTTTACACTCCATAACTTTGAAACAATAAATCAAGACTTACCAGGATTGTTCCTCACAAACTTTTTACGTGAGATCGTAAACTCGGGCGCACCAAATCCTGCAGAAGTGGTTCAGCGGGATATTTTCCCAAGTGGACATACTATGATTACTCTGCTTGTAATGTATCTCTCATTCAGACTAAAAAGCAGGTCGAGATATTTTTTCATTCCGATTGGAACTCTTCTGATCTTCTCAACTGTTTATTTATGGTATCATTATGTTATTGATCTTATTGGCGGATTGCTGTTTATGATTTTTGCCGTTTGGACGGGTAAGTACATCTTTAACTGGTGGCGAAGAAAAATCGGCAAGCCGGAGTTTGAATACGGAAAGTATTGAGTCAACGATCGAATGAATGAATGGTTGAATGAATGATTGAAAAGAAACAAAAAGTTAAGTATATATTCGATTCAATAGCTTTCAGATACGATTTCCTTAATCATCTTTTAAGCTTTGGTGTTGATCATTATTGGAGAAGAAAAGCGTTGCAGTTGAGCAAAGTCGGAAGTGAAAGTATTTTACTTGATGTTGCTTGCGGCACAGGCGATGTAGCAATTGAAGCTCACAAACAAGGTGTCAGAAATATTATCGGTGCGGATTTCTCTCATAATATGCTCGGACTTTTTAAAAAGAAAAGTCAATGGATCGAAGGCTATGTAATCCAGACAACCGCTGAGCAAATGCCTTTCAGAGATGACACTTTCACAAATATTACTGTAGCCTTTGGTGTCAGAAACTTTTACGACATTTTAGAAGGTTTCAAATCATTCCATCGTGTTTTGAAAATTAAAGGTAAAGCAACAGTAATTGAATTTCAGATGACGGGAAATAAAATCTTTAAATCCTTTTATAAATTTTATTTTAAGAAAATTCTTCCCTTAATAGGAGGAATTGTTTCAAAAAATAAACCCGCATATGAATATTTACCGAATTCAGTCGAAGAGTTTGATGAAAAAATATTATTAGTTGATTTGTTGAAAGAGGTCGGATTTAAGTCAGTAAAAAAATACAAACTCACTTTTGGAATTGTTCAGGTAGTG
>CAZLJI010000690.1:0-1801 GCA_964559565.1 uncultured Ignavibacteriaceae bacterium
ACATAAATCAAATGTCTAAAAATCTTTTTTTTTCTTTTTTTATTTTTTTTCTACTTCTTTTTACTCTTTCCAAGCGCCTTATCAGTTACAGCTTCCATCTTCTTTTGCATTTCCTTATCTGCATTTCCCAAGCTTTCCATTACTCTTTTAGTTGCATCCTCTAAATTCTTAAGTGACTTTGTAAGACTATTAGTGAATTTCTCTGTTTTTGATTGTTTTTTTACCATCCCCAAACTCCACTTCTAACAGCTCTCAAAGTCATTTTCTTTTCCCATTCAGGCATATTAGAAGCTTTGATTTTCTTTATCTCTGCTTTTCTTTCTCTTTCAATTCTTTCAAATATCTTACTTATTTCTGCGTTTCCCATTACATCCTCATAAGTTGATTAAAATTAGGCAATCCAAAAGGATTTTTCTTATTACTTAATCTTTCTTCAACTCTTTGCCTCATAGGTTTTTTTAACTTCCCATATCTTAAGAAATTAGCAAGTTTTGTTTCTTTTCTCTTTCTCAACTCATCATAAGTTGCTTTTCTTCCTTCATAATTCATATTACCATATCTTTTAGCCAAAGAAGAAGTTTTCTCTTTTGCAATTTTTTCTCTTATTTCTCCCATTATAGTATTTTTACTCATAGTCTCCAAGCCCTCCTTACATCTGAACGATTAGCTCTGCTCTCATAATATCTGTTTCCTGAAGCAGAAACTCTAAAACCTTTTTTCTTTGCTTTAAGCATCCTATCAATAGGAATTGTTGTCTTTCCAACCTGACTTCTTATCAATGCCTTAAGTGTTAATCTTTTTTTCATTTAAAAAAATCTCCCATTTATCTTTAAAATTCTTCTTGCTTTTTCATTAAGCAAACTTTTTAATTTCTTATCTTGATGATGCCATTTCATTTCTTGTTCTAATTTATATTTCCTTTTATTTATAAGAGTATCCAATAAATCCATATCATAATCTTTTAATTTCATCTTAAATCCTTTGGCTTTAGCAAACAATCGCTACAAAGCCCTTTTGTATGAACTTTCTTTCCACAAATTAAACATTTATAATGAAGAAATTCTCTAACCTTTTTATTTAAGTCTTTCATTTTAACTTCAACTTCCTCCTTAATTTCTTTTCCAACTTTTCCTTTAAGCTTCTGTTATAAACTTTTACTCCTGCATTATAAACTTCTTCAGCTCTATCTTTGAATAAAACCATTCGAGTTCCATAAGGAGAAACAACAACTCTCCTGTTCTCATCCCAATCCATTAATAATTTTGGTTTTCTTAATCTTGTCATTTTATTGAAAGATAAATTTATCTGCTCCTTTCAATCTTTCTTTTTCTTGATTATAGAGGTTTTTTGTTTTAATCTTTTTTAATTTCATTCCAACAAACCCTGTCATCTGTCTCTGTTTCAAAGAATTATTTCTTATTATTGCCCTTATATGTCTTTTAGCATCCTCTTTCCTTTTCCAAATTCTATTATCGCTGTAACCATTTTTTTTAACTATTGCGTATGGCATTATTTAAATCTCCTATCTTTCTCAATTAATCTCTTAATAACTTCTGCATGGCTCTCTCTCTTTGTAATTTTGCAAGATTTTATTGCATCAATCAATTCTTTATCTGCTCTTATCATTGAATTTTTTCTCATTGAGTTTTTTCCTTGTATAACAATGGTTATACAACTATTTAAGCTTTTGGCTACTCAAAGCCAATCTGTCTTCAAGCCCAATCAAAGAGTTGAGCAGGATTTAATTTTTCTTTGTCAATAAACTTCGTTTGCTCTTCAGTAACTCTGATGCTAATTACAA
>CAZLJI010000691.1:0-798 GCA_964559565.1 uncultured Ignavibacteriaceae bacterium
CACAAACTCTTTTGGAGTGAAATCAACTTCTACTTCTATTTCGTTGGAGTATTCAAAACTTCCATCAAAATCAATTTGCTTGAGTCGGTACTTGTAAAGTCCTGTCGAGACATTTTCATCGATGAATGAATAAGACTTTGGTTCTGTTGTAGTTCCAAACCCCGGAACAAAACCGATGATTTCCCAGTCATCGTCATTCTGAGTCCCGCTGGTTGCGGGATAAATTCCGCGAAGAATCTCAAATCCAGAGTTGTTTGTCTCGGTTGCTGTTGACCAATTTAGCTGAACTTTATTATTGTGAAGAGTTGCAGTAAATGAAATCAATTCAACTGGGACAACATTTTGGTAGGTTAATATCAAGTATGCAAAATTGATTAGCATAAAATATGGATGAGTAAAAGTAGCTGAATCTGGCATTGTATAATTTAAAATAGTTCCACCAATTGCATCTTGTAATACACCTGTTACTCCTTCAGGAAAATCCCAGGACATAAATAAGGCTGTTGCTGCAGCTCTGGTCCAATAATAAATTTTATAGGTTATAGTCCCCGAATAGGGAACTGTTCCGTAACGAAAGTCCTTGTAACTTCCAAAGAGTAAACCATTTCCAGGTGATGCTGGCAAATCAAAGACTGCTGCAAAATTATCAACCGGAGGGCAATCTCCATCGCCATATGACCAAGGACACAATAACCAATATTCGTCAAGTATTGTGTCAATAGAATCTGTAGCAATAGAATCAACACCGCAAATCAATGTTTGGATGCTGTCAGGCGATCCAGAATTATCAAATACAGT
>CAZLJI010000691.1:808-1798 GCA_964559565.1 uncultured Ignavibacteriaceae bacterium
AACTGTAAAAACAATTAATAGTGAAATAAGCTTTTTCATTTTTCCCTCCTGATAAAAAATCTTGCAGATAACCTAAGTGCCCTGTTGGGTGTTGTGGATTGTTTTCTCCCTATGAGGTCGTTGTCTAAGCGTGATATAGGAAGAAATTCGGATTCAATTTTTATTCTCATCAGAACTTTTCCTTAATTGATATTTAAATTTAACCTAATGAAAATAAGAAGCAAGTTTTCTTAAAGTAAAGATTAATTGCTAACCACCAAGTATTAACACAACGGCGATGAATTCCAGATGACCTGATTGAATAGATGGCACAAGTAAAAAACCTTATAGAATAAATACTTTTATAATTTTTTTATTAATCTCTGCAGTAAACCAACCTGCTTGACGTTACATAAAAAAGGCGATCCGAAGACCGCCTTAATTTTATCCGATTAGTCGCTTAGAATTATTTGAGAAGAAGCATCTTCTTAACGGAAACAAATTTATCTGTTCTCAATTCATAGATGTACATTCCTGTTGCAACGTTCTTTGCGTTCCATTGATACTGATACTTTCCTGCCTTCAAAGATGTGTTTACAATATCGGTAACTTTCTCACCTAGCATATTATAAATTGTCAACTTCACATTGCTTACATCTTCAGGCAATGAGAACTCTATCACTGTGCTTGGGTTGAATGGATTCGGATAGTTTTGCTCTAGTGAATACTGTGCAGGAATCAATTCACCAGATACCATCAGCTTCATTACTGATGCATCACTGATTACTATTTCTTCTCCTGCTTTCAGATTTACATTGATCGCTTTTCCTGTCTCATCCATCAATCTGATATCCATTCCTTCTACTCTTACTGTTAATGGATATGTTACTCCACTCATATCGATGGTTTTTATTGCACTATTCAGATTTTCGGCTATCCTACCACTGTTGAACCTGATATCGAACATTCCTGTTGGTGGTGCTGGTGGTAATTCATACTGAGTTAGGTCTG
>CAZLJI010000692.1:0-1797 GCA_964559565.1 uncultured Ignavibacteriaceae bacterium
CGGAACGTGGGGACCGCCTGTTCGTACAGGAAGTAAATCTGAAATTGTAAATATCAAAATAAAATTTGAGTAGGCGGGTTTAAATACAACCATACATCCATACAACCAAATGTGCTTGTATGAATGTATGACTGAATGGTTGTATGATTTAGAATGTTAAAGTCACACCAAACTTTATATTATCCATTGCAATTGGCGGGGCACTTGGGAAGGGCCAGTTCATCTTGTCTTGTCGAAGCTCATACAAGCCATATCCTAAAGCAGTTTTCAATAAAACAAATACGATCGGACCGGCTGAAGGTGATGATTTAAAAACTTCTTTAATAAAAACATCAAGCAAACCGTGAGAGGCAATTTCAATAATTCCACTGCCTGCCCACTTCCAGAACAAGTGTCTTTCAAAAACTATCGATCTTTCATAACCGCCCTCCAGTGCAATCAAATCTGTTGCCTGAACTCGCACACCAGTTTCATAGCTTGAACCAAAACGGAAAGTCTCATCATAAAGCTGTTTGATTCTTTCATCGTTCACATTTAGCGAATCATCGGCAAAATCAAGATTTGTCCAGGTTAAGGACGAAGTATAGTAAGGTGTGATTGAAGCACTTTCGCTGATTTTATAACCATAACCACCTGACCAGCCTAATCCAAACTGCCAATTATCAGTTTCAATATCAGAAGCTGCTTCCGAGCTGCCAGCAAGTTCGGTTGAATTTCGATTTAGAAATCCATAATTAAAAGTGCTCTTCTCAATGCTCTCAGAGTATTTTGTTGTCTTTTTGTATGAGTAACCCAGCTTAAGCTCGATAAGGTTGTTATCAGAAAATGGAGCCTCAACATCGGTGCGGGAAATTTCAGAAAAACCATAATTGAGAGATAGTGTTGGCTTTTTATTTGACCAGGTCATCCATTCTTCTTCCCATTCCAGTTTCCATTCTTCATCCCACGCCCATTCTTCTTCTGTCTCAGTTGAATCCTGCGCTGATATTTGAAAAGGTGTAAATAAAATAATTAAATATAAAATTGTAATGCTAAATAGTTTCATAAATTCTCCGGGGAAAAAGTTGTTAATTGATGATGAAAAAATAAGCAATCTAAAGGCTTAATTAGAAATAATTTATATGAACGGTCTTATCTTTAGACAAAATTCTGAATGAAAGGTTACTGAAACTTAACGGCTAATTTCCCATTTAATTACTTCGTCAAGATAAGAATGAAATTTTACAGGAAGATTTTTGTATTTCGATGAGAACTGTTTTTTGAGATTTTCAAGATTTTTCTCTTCTGTTTTCCTGAGGTCGTTTTCAATGTTGCTGAGGAATGTTTGAATTTTTGAACGCACCCTTTCATTTGTCTCATGATTCTCTGTCCCTGAAATGATGACGATTGCTTGCTCAATATTGAATTGGCTCTCGACTAAAGTTTTTAGAACTAGCCCACGAAGATTTTCCGAGATCATTGTTCTGTTAACATTACCAAGTTCCTTTGCCGTTTCAACAATTGATGAATGAGAAAACTTTTTACTGCGCAATGATTCGAGAACAATATCTTCAAAGTTGAAACTAACTTCCTTAACTATCTCTGTTGGAAGATCTGTTAGCTGAATCATATTTCGGTTTTCTGATTTGGCAAAAATTACAGCACGTTTAATCACTGATTCAAGTTCCCGAACATTTCCCTTCCAATTGTAATCATTTAAAGCCTGCAAACCGGCTTTTGATATCTGCATGTCAACGACTTCTGATTCAATGAAATTTTTTGCAAGTCTTTGAGTCATTACCCGAGCCAATCCCTCTA
>CAZLJI010000693.1:0-1795 GCA_964559565.1 uncultured Ignavibacteriaceae bacterium
TGAAGGTAAGCTTTCACTTGACAAACCACTCCTCAGCTATTTATCTAAAGAATGGATGCCACATTCAATTTACCAGGACTCAATAAAACTTAATCACGTATTATCACATAGCTCAGGTCTGAGTAAGACTACAAGAGAAATTATGTTTAAACCAGGTTCTGCTTATTATTACTCAGCAAACGGATTTAATTTATTGAAAGATGTGATGGAAGAAGTAACAGGAGAAAAATTAGAGGAACTTGCCCAGAGGCTTATATTTCAGCCTCTTGGTATGAAAAACAGTAGTTTTGTTAAGAAAGATAAACTATTGACGATTACTGCGAATGGGCATATACATGCAATTGTACCAGTTGTATTATTTGGCATTTTGTTTTTAGTTTTTTATTTCATTATTCTCCTGATCGGCTTATTGATTATTCGATTGTCAACAAAATCATGGAAATTGCGGCGTATTCATGTAATCATTTTCATCACTTTATCAATCGTGGTTATTACTGGGATTTTATTTTATATACTGGAAAAAAACTCACTTAGCGAATTTGTTTTTATAACTTTATTTACAGGATTGCCAGCGCTTGCAATATTTCTTATCCTTTTTCAAATTGTAAGAATATATATTTTGAAAATTGTTCATCGAAAAGTGTATCAAAAAATCTTAAGTTTTTTTTGGATTTTTATACTTATTGGGGCAATAATATTCATCTCAATGAAAGTAATTAACTTGCCGGTTCCGTCCTGGTCAAATTATGAACCAGGTTCAGCAGGTACATTGAGAACCTCGCCAAGCGAATTAGCATTGTTCATGATTGAGATAGCCAATCCAAAATTTCTGAAGGCTGAAACTGCGGAATTATTAAGAACCCCACAGATAAAACTTGATGAAAACCTCTCATGGGGAATGGGACCAGGTATTTTTCATTCTGAACAGGGATATGCATTATGGCAATGGGGTCAGCACATCGACTTTCAGAGTATAATGATAATTTACCCTGAAAGTAATTTCGGTGTTGTAGTCTGTACTAATAATGATCTACTAAACCCGGATGTTGCTCTTGAGATAGCTCAACATGCTCTGGGAGAAAATCTTGATGCAATAAGGTCAGCGATACATCTCAATTATGATTATTCAGAACAATAATTAACGAGCACGAAACGCTAACAAAGGCTATAACAAATGGCGGGCCAGGTACATAATTGGGAGTCTTTTCGTCCGCACATAAATTCGTGTTGGTTGACAGCTAAGTACCACGCAATCCGCCACTTGTCATAGCCTCCACCGTTAAACACCAGCGCAGAATTCTTTAAAAGCAGATTTGAATAATCACAGCGTTCGTTCTTTGTGCAACAGGTTCTTTATAAATATTATGCTGTTTGGGCATAGAATCCATTTCAAAACAGATGAAGCTTTCGCCCGCCGGGAGGTTATGCTGGTTTGTCACAGCCTTTGAATCAGCGGGTGGCAGTCCGGTAACCTGGCTTCTCTCCTGTTGCAAAGTTAAGTGAAATCGTTCTTTGGGACATTGACGATGCTAAGGACAAGTGGTTTTAATCTGGCGAGGTTGCTGTAACCGGTTCTCACAGAAAGTTTAAGTTTCTGAATCCGGTTACCGGTTAAATACTGCCGGAGTATTTTGGTCAAAGGCTGGGCCAAACCAGCCGCCGGGAAGGGAGGGCAGTTTCCCGCTTCAGCCTTTGCGCCCGTGTTTAACACCGGCTAAATTTAAGCGGGGTTTAAGCAGGAAAATAAAAAAAGCTAACTTTGGATAATAACGCGGACGGGAAAATTAAGCAGGGC
>CAZLJI010000694.1:0-1793 GCA_964559565.1 uncultured Ignavibacteriaceae bacterium
ACCACTTGATCGTTGTTCCCATAAGTTACCTCCATTAGATGAATATATCATTCTACCCCATCTGCCTGCAGGATAAATTAAGTTTTGATTTGGTGTTGTAATTCCATAAAGCCAGATTGCATCTCCTAGACTGAAAGAAACTGTTTCCCAGGTATTTCCGCCATCGGATGTTTTATAAATTTTTTCAAATCCGGAAATAAATCCATTTAGAGAATCATAGAAAGCAATACCTGCGAAGGCAGTGCTTGATCCCAACTGTTGTTGCATCCAGCTTTGACCGCCATTAGATGTATAGAATAAATCATCCATAGAAATTACAAATGCTTTCAATTCAGTCGTAAGAAAAACACCCTCTGCTATAAAAAAAGGTGAATTTGTGAATGAACAATTTATCCAGGTTATTCCTCCATCTGTTGTTCGAATGATATAATCACTGTAATTGTTCGCATATCCAAGAGCCATTCCAATATTTTCATTGAAAAAATGAATCGATTTAAGTTCAGCGGTCGTTCCACTATTTCGACTTGTCCAAGAATTTCCACCATCATCAGTATAATACATATGCCCAACCTCTCCGACTATAAATCCTTTCATATCATCGAAAAAGAAAATATCATTTAAGTAAAAGTTTGTTGGATCAGGTATTGTGAACCAGTTCTCTCCACCATCAGTGGTTTTGATTATAAAATAATATCCAATAGCATAAGCAACCGAATTACTAACGACGTCAATTTCATGAATATGCTCTGGCCGATGTGATTCCTTTAATGACCAATTCAAACCACCATCTGAAGTTTTTATGATGGTACCTGTATTACCTACTGCTAATCCGAAATATTCATCAAAGAAGTCTATGTCGTTAATTGTGTTTCCTTGAGGTAAAGGGTTTTGCCAAAACCAACCTTCCTGAGATAGCATAGGCTGATTAATTAAAATTAAAGATGCAACAAGAACAATGAGAAACTTCATAATTGACCTCTTGTACTTATTTCATTAAAACCATTTTTTTAGTTTGAATTAAATCATCTGCCTGTAATTTGTAGAAATATACTCCACTCACAAGATTCTGACCTTCGTTAGAATAAATATTGAACTCAACTTCATAACTCCCTGCCGGTTTTTCTTCATTAACGAGAGTTGCGATTTCGTTGCCGAGAATATCGTATATCTTCAAAGTAACCATACTGTTTACTGGTAACTGATAACTGATTACTGTGCTCGGATTAAACGGGTTCGGGTAGTTCTGTTCGAGCGTAAATACATTTGGTGATAATACTTCAATTTCAATAATATCTGAATATGTAAACGAGCCATCAAAATCAATTTGCTTTAATCGATATTGGTAAAATCCAGGTTCAACATTTTCATCCTTGAAAGTATAAGAATGAAATTCTGTGGTAGTTCCTGTACCCTGCACAAATCCAATTTGCTCAAAATTTGAATTTCGAAATTCGAGTTTCGAATTATTGTAGCTTCGTTGTATCGCGAATCCCTTGTTATTAGTTTCAGTTGCAGTCTGCCAGCTTAGTGTTACATCGTTTTCACTTAGTTCAGCCGTGAACGAAATCAATTCAACCGGAACAGGATTTGGAATAAGTTCAACATTCAAAACAGTAGCTTGAAAATTATTTACTGCAACATTGTTTATTGTTTGAGAAAAATAACCTTCAGCCGAAAATTGGAATGAATAAACTCCCGGAGCCAGCATCCGGTGATAATTTCCATTGATTGAATCAGTTCTTATTTCTTAATGAAGTGTATCGTGATTCAGCACCGTTACAATTGCATTTAAT
>CAZLJI010000695.1:0-1785 GCA_964559565.1 uncultured Ignavibacteriaceae bacterium
CTTCATATACATCCAATTGTAATTAATGACACACTTCATCTACATTCAAATTTTGATAAAAGCGGAATTTATCGTCTTTGGGTACAGTTTAAATTAGATGGGATACTTCACACAGCTGATTTTGTTTTAAATGTAAAACCAGCTCATCATTCAGAAAAGAAAACAACTAATAATCAACACATCAATCACTAGGAGGCATAATTATATGGAACATCATACAGATCACACAATGCACGCTCATCATCAGATGACACAACAATTTGATAGTAACAGTCAGACAGATAGGAATAAGCAAAGTACGTTTAGACTTGCTATTAGTGCTACTTTTCACTGTTTAATCGGGTGTGGAATTGGTGAAATATTGGGAGTAATTATTGGTACGGCTATGGGAATGGATATGATAAGCACAATGATACTTGCGGTTATTCTTGGATTTATTGGCGGCTTACTCCTGGGTATTTTACCATTACTTCGGGCTTCGTTTACTTTTAAGAAAGCCTTGAAGACCGTTATCGTTGCGGAAGGATTAAGTATAGTTGTAATGGAAGCGTTTGAAGTTCTAACCCAGATTATTATACCCGGCGTTATGGAAGCAGGTTTATCTGAACCAATTTTCTGGTATGGAATGATCGCAGCATTAACGGTAGGATTTTTTGCAGCTCTTCCGGTAAATTATGTCATGATTAAAAAAGGTGTACGTCACAAGCATTGAAAATGAAAGTCAAATGAACATCAAGCAGCGGAGAAATATTATTTAATTATTTTCCCGCTGATAAGAGGGGCAAAAATGTTGTTAAGAAGAACAAGCACCCACAATCTTCCGGTAAATAAATTATAATCAGCAAATAGTTTCTGCCACGAATGATTCATCACGTAATGACCGAAAACAAATTCGAAGATTATTGTGATGACAACCCAGAAAAATCCAATTCTTAAAAGAGTTTTAACATCTTTTATTTTCAACTTCTGGATGAACAAATAGATGATTATAAATTGAACAATCAGGTAAAGAATTGTTCCAAGTTGATGTGCTGTTTGTTCTCCAAATTGTGGAAGCAAAAGTCCAACTCTGAATGTTGCAACTAAAATTGCACTAACTGCAAGTATTAACCAGATGCCGAATGATTTAAAATATAACATCTTGATATTATTTTTTTCTTTCCCTGGCAACCACAGGAATAAAATCAGCTGGTCTTCCCAGCTTTGGTAAACCGAGGATATCTCGCGCCCGGTCAAGTGCGTCATCTATATTTCCGTGGATATTTTCCTCGCCGATTTTATTTATAAAGTCAGCATTAGCCAAAGCCATCAACGGTTGTGTATGAACTCCTGACAAGACAAGATGAGTGCCGTGCTTCATAGTTTCTTTAAGAAGCTGTTCAAGTGCGTGAATTCCTGTTGAATCGATTGCTGGAACATCTCGCATTCTGATAATGATAATCTTCGGCGGATTCTCAACTATTCTAACCGTATCTCGAAACTTAGAAACAGCACCAAAGAAGAATGGTCCGTTTATTTCAAAAACTTCTACGCCATCAGGAACTTTTTTATTTTGGATTGAATTAGAATCAACCTTTTCCTCCTCATCTTTAAGTTCCCGGGTTATTATCCCGACATTTGTAACCATTGCCATTCTTCTCATAAATAACAGGACTGCCAGTATCATTCCAATTTGAATTGCAATTGTAAGATCGAAAATAATTGTCAGTCCAAATGTTGTAAGCAGAACGACAATATCACTTTTAGGATACTTGAATACTTCAATAAAAGATCTCCATTCACTCA
>CAZLJI010000696.1:0-1785 GCA_964559565.1 uncultured Ignavibacteriaceae bacterium
AAGGCAAGATCAAGCATCCTTGCAAACTTGTTTATCCGAAGTGCGATTGCTTTCAAACCTTCTGCACCGTGATAAACAGCATAGAATCCAGCCATAACGGCAAGAAGAACCTGGGCAGTGCAAATGTTGCTTGTTGCTCTTTCACGTTTAATGTGCTGCTCTCTTGTCTGTAATGCCATTCTCAATGCGCGGTTGCCATCAGCATCGATTGAAACACCAATAATTCTTCCGGGAAGACTACGTTTGTATTCTTCTTTGGTAGCAAAGTATGCTGCGTGCGGACCACCGAGTCCCATCGGAATTCCAAATCTTTGTGAACTACCTACTACGCAATCAGCACCAAATTCTCCGGGTGGTTTTAGCAATGTTAAGCTCAACAAATCAGCAGCGACGATTTTGAAAATTTTCTTTTCACTTGCCTGTTGGAATAATGTTGTATAATCTCTTACCTCTCCATAACCTGCAGGATACTGGACTAAAATTCCAAAAATATCATCCGTCAGTTGAGTGTCTATTGCACGACCAACTCTTATCTCAATACCAAGAGGATTTGATCTTGTTTTAAGCACATCAAGTGTTTGTGGGAAAACTTCTTCTGAAACCAAGACAACATTTGAATTCTTTTTTTCCTTTGGACGAAGAGAATAGAACATACTCATTGCTTCAGCTACGGCTGTTCCTTCATCAAGCAATGAAGCGTTTGCAATTTCCATCGCGGTTAAATCTGAAATTACAGTTTGAAAGTTTAATAACGCCTCAAGTCTGCCCTGTGCAATTTCTGCCTGGTAAGGAGTGTATTGCGTGTACCATCCGGGATTTTCAAGAATATTTCTTTGAATTACTGTTGGAAGAATTGAAGGATAATATCCCATCCCGATATATGATTTATAAACTTTATTCTTGAGTGAAATATTTTTTAGGTCCTCGAGAAAGATATGCTCATTTACTGGAGGTGTTAATGCTAACGGTTCTTTTAACCTGATATTTTTAGGAACGGTTTGATCAATTAAATCATCTACTGAACTGGCACCGCAGGCTTTTGCCATTTCGTTTCTTTCATCTTGATTTGGTCCGATATGCCTGTTAACAAATTTATCGGGGTGATCGAATTCTTTCATTGGTTGCTCTCTTTGAATAATATGTGTGTGTTAAGAACAGAAAAATTTTATGCTACAAATTTAAGTAAATAAGTGGATTTATTTGAAGGAGAAAATTAGGACTTAACACCAATTTGAAGAATTAAATCCTATTTAAAGCAACCTGTGCAGCGTTTTGCTCGGCTTCTTTTTTGCTTTTGCCTTTACCCTCTCCTAAAACTTTTTCACCAACCAGTACTTGCGAAATAAAAGTTTTATCGTGGTGGGGACCTTCTTCGCTTACAATATGGTACACAGGTATAGCAAGCTTGTTTGCCTGTGCATATTCGAGAAGCTGACTTTTATAATTTTCATCGATAAGATGATCGCCGTTCTTTAGGGCAGGTTCAAGTATATTTTTTTGAATAAAGTGCTTGCAGGTTTCTATTCCTTTGTCCAGATAGATTGCACCAATCAATGCTTCAAGTGCATCTGATAGAACAGATTTGGAATTATGAGTGATGGATTTGGGGACGCTGCTGCTAATGATTAGAAGATCTCCCAGGTTTAAGTTCTCAGCAACAAGGCTTAACGCGTTCCTGTTAACCAACTTTGCCCTGACTTTGGTAAGAAAGCCCTCCTCTTCCTTCGGAAATTTACTAAAAAGGTATTCCCCGATAACAAAGTTCAGAACAGAATCACCTAAAAA
>CAZLJI010000697.1:0-1782 GCA_964559565.1 uncultured Ignavibacteriaceae bacterium
GTTTTTATTTGGAACATACATCACAGGCAAAAACCTTATCACAAAACGTTGACAAAAAATACAGCATAAAACCTGTTTGGTTGAAGTATGTAATGCAATTTCTTAGGTGTTGCTTTTCAGTGGATTAATTCGTAAATTGTATGTTATACCAAAAATTGATTATCATGGAAAATTTATCTCCAACAAAAGTTGACCTTAAAGCAGAGAAAGTTGCCATATCAAAAGTGAGTGAAATGCTTGTGGATGCAGAAAAACGGCAGGATGCTGATGCAGCCATAAAGTTTTTTACCAATGATGTAATCGTCCAGCCATCAGACATGCCACAAATACAAGGGACTAAAGCGCAACATGAATTATACAAGGAATTTTTCAAGATGCCTTACACTTCATTTGATAGTAAATCAACTGAAACCATAATATCAGCATCAGGAGATATGGCTTACGATATTGGATGGAATCTTTTTGTTTTTCCAAGTCCTGATGGAGATGTTGAAGTTAAAGGGAAATATCTTGCTGTATTGAAAAAGGTTAATGGTGAGTGGAAAATCGCAGCACTTTCTTTTAGCAATAATCAACCAGCAACATAAATTAAGAGAATAAAAGAGTTAACCAATGTGGCTGCCCTTCTCCCCATTTTTTCAGTGACACTTTTTAATAAGCATCACAGGAAATACCGTCTCAAAAAACTTTTAAAATACAGCAGAAAACCTGTTTTTGTTGATGTGTGTGATGCAATTTCTTAGTTGTTGTATTTCAGACTGTTATTTCGTAACTTGTATGTTAACCAAAAAATAGCAGCCATGTCAGAATTAGAAGAATACATAAAGCAAGAAAAGCTGAAAGAACTTAATAAATTAGTGGTTCAACGTTACTGGAATGGTAAGTGGAATGAAAGGCGTATTGAAATTTTGGATGAATTACAAACTCTGAACGTGCTTTATCATGGAACATCTATGCAAATGAATGGAATTGAAGAATATAAGCATGTATATAACAGTTATTTAGCGGCATTTCATGATAGTCATATAGAGATAATTAGGTTAATTGCTGAAGATGATTTAGTTATGAGTAGTGTTAAAATAACTGCTATAAATAAGGGAGAGCTTGAAGGATTGCCACCTTCAGGGAAAAAAATTACGATAAGTGTGTTTACAGTATTTCGCATTGAAGATGGAAAGATTGCCGAAGAATGGGAAGTTATTGATGAACTTGGTATGATGACACAACTTGGTATGGAACTTCAAATGAAAGAAACAAGCAAATAATAATTACTCAACCAAAAATTAATCGTTATGTCAGAATTGGAAGAATACAAAAAACAAGCACAGACTGTTGACATTGAATTTGAAAAAGCTTCCATACAGAAGGTTATTGATGAACACATGGCTGCTATTGATTCCTTAGATGTAAAGAGGATTATTGCAATTCAAACTGATGACCATTTGGATATGCCACCTAATATGAAGAAGGTGATTGGTAAACAAGCATACGTAGAATACTTCACACCATTTATTGGTTTTTTCAGTAGTCTGAAAAACAAGGAAATGTCTTTCACCATAGATGAATTTGTGGTAACTGGTGATTGGGCATTTCAAATTGGTAGTTATTATACCAGTTTTGTTTTACAGGATGATAATGTATTGCAGGATGAAGGAAATTATGTTTGGATTTTTAAAAAGAACCTGATGGTAATTGGAAATGGGCAAGAGTAATTTCTAATTCAACTTTTACAGCTAAATAGATAACAAGATTATAAAAAGGAGACCACCTCCTTTTCTTTTT
>CAZLJI010000698.1:0-1780 GCA_964559565.1 uncultured Ignavibacteriaceae bacterium
AAGCATAAATTATCAAAGATCTTATATTGTGTTTACATGCAAGTTGAAGGAATTTTAAATGTCACTGGGTCATTTGAGAATCCAGTTATGATTTTTCCAGGAATGCATTACGAAGATAAAAAAGTTGGAATTCAAACGGGAGACGGCATTGGTGAAATTATGATGCAGCATTATTCCGTTATAAACCCTCATTTTGGACAAAATTTTGGGGGTGGAGTAAGAGGACCAGGCACAAATAATTTAAACATGCAGAATGGATATGTTGTCAAATCCAGTGCGGAAGCGAATCAACTTTGGTTTAATGTTAAATCTGTAGAGTACACACATTTTTATAATGTAGGAAATGGTTTAGCACCTTGGGATTCTAGTAAACCATACCTAAGTGGATTTGAGTTGAGAACAAATTTAGTTGATAACTGCCTTTTTGATAATAGCGTGATTAACGGTGCTCATGGTGCATTAAATCACGTTACCAATACGGTATTTTTAATAAACTTTTGTAGAGAAACTGGATCTGGCGATTCCATTTTTCCGATGAATAATGCAAGTGCTTCAGTACCAGTAGCACAGTCGACCTATAATGATTTCATTTCAAATAGACTCTTATTTTCTGGTTCTGAAAAGCAATATCTACTTGTGAATGACTCCGTTTTGGACTCTGAATCTAGATTTCTTACAATTGAAGATTATGCGAACAGATTGGGGGGGAATATTGTAACAATTAATACTCGAGATGAGTTAATGTTTTTAAATTCAATACTTAGCGCCGAAGTAAATGAATATACAACGGGTTTGCATGATCTTGATAATGATGGATTATATGAGTGGCTGAGCGGTCAGATACCAGAATATTATCCTAATTTAATTCAGGAAGAACTAGGCAATACCTTAACCTATGTTAAGTCGTTAACCCAAACTGAATTCTATGAAAATTCAATCCTTCCTGGAAGTAATTTTCTATTAGAACTCCCTCTCAATATTGACGGGGAGCTATTTGAAGAGGTTAAGGAAACAGTAGCTGGTAGTAATTTCAGCACTTTCACGAACAATGCATGGCTTAATTGGCTGTGGAATCCTGATTTGAGGTATTGGGGTAGATTGTACTATGATAGTTATGATCTAGTTAAAGAAAACAAATATTTTGTATCGAATAACTACTGGGGCACTACAAATCGAGATTTAATTAATATTATCATTTGGGACAAGACTGATGACTTCAATCTTCCCGAATGCCTATACGAACCTATTCTAACTGCTCCTCCAATAACGGCTTTTCCGTTTGTTGTGAACTGCACCCTTTCGACCGCTGATTATGATAATATCAAAGTTGTTGGATCAGATGAAGTTAAATTCAGAATTACTTTCAACAAAAGCATGAACACAACTATACAACCCTCTGTAACCTTTGGTCCTAGCTATCCCTTCACGGATTTTACCGTGGATCCAGTGGATTCGGGATGGATTGACGATAAAACTTGGCTCGGATCAGTTGAAATTACACAATTTACTGGGGATGGATTTCATTTGATTCGAGTAGAAGGTGCTCAAGCTTCAGAAGGTTTTAGATTTGTCAATGGTAACGATGCCGGTAGATTTCGTTTTGAAGTTGTCACTTCCGGTGTATCTGCATTGACTCTACAAGCATCCAGTGGGCCTGGTCATATCAATCTGTCATGGATCCAGGATGATTTTGACTTATTAGCTGGTTACAATATCTACCGATCAACAACCGGTGATGGCACTTACGAACGCTTAAATTCATCAGTCATTCCAAAGCAGA
>CAZLJI010000699.1:0-1779 GCA_964559565.1 uncultured Ignavibacteriaceae bacterium
GGCACATAATTGTTCTGTATATTTTGCCATCTGTTGAATGGGGGAAATCAGTTCCCTGAAATCGTCAAAATATTTTTCTTCTTTGGGCAGGAGTGCTTTGATCATATTTTGTCCATTTTTTGTTTGAAAAAATAAGCAAATGATAAGACAAAGTTATAGCATCAATTGATTATTATGACAACTTTTTAATTAATTTCTGTGGCTAATCTTTGCTATATTCACATTCAAAATTTTGATTTTAAATGAGGATTTTACCATTTCCAACAAGAATAACAACCAAGATAATCTTTTAGAAAAAATCGTTTCTCTTGCAAAAAGAAGAGGATTTGTTTTTCAATCAAGTGAAATTTATGGCGGACTCAACGGCTGCTGGGATTACGGACCGCTGGGAGTTGAGCTGCTAAACAACATTAAAAGCGAGTGGTGGAAATCGATGACCTATCGCGAAGATGTTGAAGGAATAGATGCCTCGATACTTATGCACCCGAAAGTATGGGAAGCTTCCGGACACGTTGAGAATTTTACTGACCCGATGATTGACTGTAAACAATGCAAGGCTCGTTTCAGACTGGATGTGCTTGGTGATTCTTATGCTGATAAGAAAAAAGAAAAAGCTATCCAGGAACTGAAAGAGATTTTGAAATCTGATGAAAGTCTTTTAAAAAGAATTGATGAAAAGATTAATAACGCCGGTCAGGAAAATCCTTTTACACTTTTACTTGAAGATTCTGATATTTCAAAATTACTTCTTGCACAATTGAATTGTCCTCAATGCGGAAACAAAGGAACTTTCACCGATGCAAGAAAATTTAATTTGATGTTTAAAACATTTATCGGTCCGATGGAGGACAGTACTGCTGTTGTTTATCTGCGACCTGAAACAGCACAGGGAATCTTCGTTAACTTTTTGAATGTGCAAGGATCATCCAGACAAAAGCTTCCATTCGTTATTGCACAAATTGGAAAAGCATTCCGTAATGAAATTAATACCAAGAACTTTTTATTCCGTACACGTGAGTTTGAGCAAATGGAAATGCAATTCTTTGTTACTCCGAAAGATGACAAGCAGTGGTACGACTACTGGAAAGCTGAAAGACTCGACTGGTTCAAACGTATGGGAATGACTTCAACCAAATTACGGTATCACGATCATCCTGCTGATAAGCTTGCACATTATGCAAAAGAAGCTGTCGATATTGAATATGAATTTCCTTTCGGTTGGGGAGAGATTGAAGGAATACACAACAGAACAAATTTTGATTTAAGCCGACACGAAGAATTCTCCGGCAAATCATTAAAATATTTTGATGAGCAGTCGAAAGAAAAATTTATTCCTTTCATAATTGAAACTTCTGCAGGTGCAAGCAGATCATTTATGGCATTTTTAGTTGATGCTTATTATGAAGAAGAAGTGAATGGTGAAGTAAGATCAGTGCTTAAATTCCATCCAAGACTTGCACCAATTAAAGCTGCAATCTTTCCGCTTGTTAACAAAGATGGTATGCCTGAAATCGCAAGAAAGATTGAAACTGATTTAAGAAAATCTTTCCGGGTATTTTATGATGATAAAGGTGCTGTCGGCCGAAGATACCGCAGACAGGATGAAGCAGGAACACCATTTTGCATTACTGTCGATACACAAACTCTTGAAGACCAGACTGTAACTGTTCGTGAAAGAGATACAATGGTGCAGGAAAGGGTTGGGATTGATAAGCTTTCTGCTTATTTATTGAACAAATTACACTCGATCTAAAAAATACAGTCTTATCTAGATTTTTA
>CAZLJI010000700.1:0-1773 GCA_964559565.1 uncultured Ignavibacteriaceae bacterium
CCTATGTGAATGTGCTGGAACTATATCCACGATATTTTTGTTGTAGTAATTAAAATGAATCATAAATAATTAAATAAGGAAAAAAAGCAATGACAATCTGGAAAATAGACTCGACACATTCTGAGATAAACTTTAAAGTAAAGCATCTTGTGGTTTCAACTGTAACCGGACACTTCAGCAAATTCGATGCGGTTATCGAAACTAGTAAAAATGATTTCAGTGATGCAAATATCAATTTTGAGGCAGATATTAATAGTATTGATACCAAGAATGATCAGCGAGATGGACATTTGAAGTCTTCTGATTTCTTCGATGCACAAAATCATCCTAAAATGACTTTTGTATCCAAATCAGTTAAGAAAATTTCCGATCACGAAATGCAAGTAGTTGGTAACCTTACTATGCGCGGAGTAACGAAAGAAGTTACTCTCGATGTCATTTACAATGGAACTGTTGCTGGTTTCGGCGGAACTGAAGTTGCAGGATTTGAAGTACGCGGAAAAGTAAATCGTTTTGATTTTGGACTTCAATGGAATGCAATTACCGAAGCAGGCGGGGTGGTTGTAAGCAATGAAGTTAAAATTGAAATACTTGCTGAATTCAGCAAAGTAAATGAGGCAGTAAAAGCTGCTTAAGTTCTAGAGATTCTTTGGATAAAATTAAGTGTCTGCATTCTAGCCTCCTTGCAGATACTATGTCAACAGCCCGATAAACATAAAGTTTTCGGGCTGTTTTTTTATAATATTATGAAAAGATTAATATCTATTCTAAATATTTGTTGACTGCATCAGCGCAATTCTCGCCATCAATTGCAGAGGATACGATACCCCCCGCATAACCAGCACCTTCGCCGCAAGGAAATAATCCCTTTATTTCAACGTGCATAAAAGTTTCCCTATTTCTAGGAACTCTAATTGGTGAACTTGTACGACTTTCCACACCTACTAATACTGCTTCATCAGAAAGATAACCCCACATTCTCTTGTTGAAGTCTTTAAGGGCTCTCTTAAGTCTTTTAACAATGAATGATGGAAGCTCTTCATCAAGTCTGGCAGATGTTACACCAGGAATGTATGAGGTTTTTGGTAAGTTCTGCGAAAATTTCCCTTCCACAAAATCAGTTGCCTTTTGTGCAGGTGCAGATAATGAAAATCCTGCAAGCTTGAAAGCATGATGCTCGAGTTTCTGTTGAAGTTCCAATGCAGCAAAAGGAGAATCATTGTTTTCCTTATCCCAATCATTTTCTTTTACTTCAACAACAAGACCGGAATTTGCAAAAGGAGAATCTCTTCTTGACATAGACATTCCATTAACTACGATCTCACCCGGTGAAGTCATTGCAGGTACAATTATTCCTCCCGGGCACATGCAGAATGAGTAAACTCCTGCTCCATCAATATTGCTAGCAAGACTGTAATTTGCAGTGGGCAGGTTTTCAGGTTTTATTTTGGTATGATATTGAATTTCATTTATTAATGGCTGCGGATGCTCAATTCGCACACCCATCGCAAAGGGTTTTGCTTCAATTTTTATTTTGTTTTTGTCGAGCAGATAAAAAATATCCCTCGCAGAATGACCGGCTGCAAGAATTAATGCATCCCCGAGATATTCCTCATCCTGATTGACAACCACACCTTTAAGTTTTTGATTTTTGATAATAAAATCAGTTACTCGTGCACCATAGTGTATCTCACCTCCGGCATTCAGAATTGTCTGTCTTACAGCCGCTATTATCTTCGGTAATTTGTTTGACCCAATGTGTGGATGTGTATC
>CAZLJI010000701.1:0-1770 GCA_964559565.1 uncultured Ignavibacteriaceae bacterium
AATCGTTTTACCAAAATATGGTTTGAGTGAATCCTATTGTAAAAATGCTGAAGAGTATATTGTAAAGAATGGTGGCGAGATAATTTTATCAGAACCGGTTGAAAAGATAGTAGCAACGGAGGATAAGGTGACAGAAATTCATTCTTCAAAAAAAGTATTTCTCAATTTCGATTTTGTAGTTTCGGCTATTCCGGCATTTGCAATGAGCCGGATAATTGACGATGAAAATAAAATCACAATCCCTGATCTAAAATATTCATCAATTCTGAATATTCATCTCTGGTTGAAGGAGGATAAAATTCCAGAGGGTTTCTTTGGCCTCATCAATTCACCATTACATTGGGTGTTTAACAAAGGAAGTCATTTGAATATTGTTATCAGTGATGCAGATGAGCTTGTGAACAAATCAGATGAGGATTTAATACAGATGGTACAAGATGAAATGAAAAAATTCTTTTTACTAGATCCAGGAATTATTTCCAATTATAAAATCATTAAAGAGAAACGGGCTACATTTATTCCTTCTAATGAGATTATTGACAAACGACCAGCTCAGGAAACACAAATTAATAATTTAATATTAGCAGGGGATTGGGTGGATACAGGTTTACCATCAACGATAGAAAGTTCAGTAAAAAGTGGAAGAGTTGCGGCAGATTTAATAATCAGTAAGAGTTATTCTATTCCTTCCTCACTGAGCAAGTAAACCATTATAGCAATCGCTGCTGCGCCCAGTTCAAATTCTCTCGGATGAACTGCATCAAAAACATCGTTTGCTGAATGATGATAATCCATGTAACGCTGATCGTCGGGAACAAAACCCATATGTAGTTTTGCATTTTTTATTTTCTGAACATCCACGCCGCTGCCTCCTTTTCTTATCCATTCAATGTTAGCTTTTTCTAAAACGGGAATCCAGCTTTGTAATCTGCTGATGATTTCAGTTGAATCTGTCTCAGCATAAAATCCTATTGGTGTGAAAGCTCCTCGGTCTGATTCAAGAACCGCAAGATGAACTTGCTTTGATGTGTCAGCGTAGTTTGCATATTCAGTTGCACCGCGAACTCCGTTCTCTTCATTTATGAAAAAGACACACCTCACCGTTCTTTTAAGATTGATGTTAAGTCGTTTCATCAAATCAAGAACTTCCAGAGTTTGAATACATCCGGCACCATTATCGTGAGCACCCTGCCCGACATCCCAGCTATCGAAATGTCCGCCAACCAAAATGATCTCATCAGGAAATTCTGTCCCGGTAATCTCACCGATTACATTGTATGATTGAGCATCAGGTAAAGTTTTGCAGTTCAATTTTAAACTAATTTTTAGATGAGGATTCTCTTTTAATTCATTGCTTAAAAAATCTGCATCAATATTTCCTAAAGCAGCAGCAGGTATTTTGGGAAGAGAGTCAGCATAATCCGTTACACCTGTATGCGGCACATTGTCATGTCTGGTTGTTATGGATCTTATGACAAATGCAACAGCACCGTACTTCGCTGCTTCGATTGCACCCTTTACTCTTTGATCTACTGCACCACCATAACCAATGAAAGTATTTACATTACCCTGGTCTAATGCACGGCTAAAGAAAACAATTTTTCCTTTTGCTTCATCTTTTCTTTTTTCAAGCTCTTCAAAAGTTTTTACTTCAATAATTTCTGCGGTAATTCCTTCTGATGGTGTTGCAATGCTTCCACCTAATGCAAGCACAGAAAGTTTCTTATTCAAATTTAAAATTGTGCAGCTTTCGGCTTCACCACGCTCCCA
>CAZLJI010000702.1:0-1769 GCA_964559565.1 uncultured Ignavibacteriaceae bacterium
TTGTTTGCAGGAAGGGTAAGTCCGCTTGCGAAAATAGGACTGATTTACAAAAGGCAATTCTGTTAAGATCTGATGGTCAGGAAATAAAATTAATTAACTGGTAGATGATAGATCACCTTACACTATGTTTAGCTTTTAATAAATTTTCCTTTATGCAACTTTGTGACTTAAAGCCTTTGTGGCCTAATTTCTTACTTGTTTATTTGCCACCAAATCACCAAGACATAAAGAAATCACGAAGTGTATAAGTTGAATTGAACGATAAAAATTTTTTAACAAATTAAAGAGAAATAAAATGAGTGAAAATAAAATTGAAGTTGGAATAATAATGGGCAGTGATTCTGATCTTCCGATCATGGAAGATGCTGTCAAAGTTCTTAAAGAATTTGGAATCGGATATGAAGTAAAAGTTCTTTCAGCACATCGTACTCCAAATCAACATGCTGAATATTCCAGAACAGCAATTGAAAGGGGATTAAAAGTTATCATTGCAGCCGCCGGAGGCGCAGCACATCTACCCGGTGTTACGGCAGCTCAAACAACTTTGCCGGTAATTGGAGTTCCCATTAAAGGTAAATCGCTTGACGGAATGGATGCATTGTTATCAATTGTCCAAATGCCTCCAGGAATTCCAGTGGCTACGGTTGCAATTAATGGAGCTAAGAATGCAGCTATATTGGCTACAAGTATTATAGCTCTCGTCACTCCTGACATTCAAACAAAACTAGTTGAATACAAGAAAAAAATGGAGAAAGACTCTCTGGCTAAAAATGATAACATCAAAATCTAAGTTGAATGAATGTTTGGTAAGAAAATTGACGGTTGGAAAATCCCACTTCTCTTTACAAAAATAGTAGCCAAAATACTTGCATAAAAAGTTAAAAATTGCTAATGTTCGATAACAAAAATTCATGCGCATAATAATTCACTGAATTATTTCCATCTTGAAATTGTAGGTAATAAACAAATACTAAATATGTATTTTCTTGTGGCTACAACTAATCAACATATCTTCAACTAATTTCTGGAGGAACTCTCTATGAAACAACTTTTCAAATTTTCTCTTATTTTCTCTCTACTGTTGTGGAGTGGTTTGGTGCTTGCGCAGGAATCTTCGCTAGTTACCGATCCGAATACAAAGGTGGAGACACAATTCCTATTTCCCGATGCGGAATGTACTGGAGCTGGAGAATTAATCTATGATGACGGAGTATTTGAAAATGGTTACGGATGGAACCCTATTGTTACTGATGGTAGATTCGTATCATTATTTACTCCTACACAATACCCTTGGCAATTCAATACATTCTGTCTGGCGTTGACAAGAGTTGCTGCATCACCAGCAAACTTTACATTTGATATTGTTATGTACGATGGATCCGGTTCGCAACCGGGTGCTGAGATTGCAGTGGTTACTGGGGTAACAGCTACGAATCTTCCGATTTGGCCGACATTAGCATTTTATGATTTTGACATTTCAGCTATGCCGGCACTTGCAAGTGGATCAGTATTTATTGGAATAAAATATAATCCTTCTCTTTCTTCTTCACCACACTATAGCGGTGCTGATGAATCAGCAACTACAACACTACATCCCGGATATGCTTGGTCTGGTACTGCTTGGGAAACAATTCAAACACTATTTACTGCATACAGAGCTATGAGTTATAGGACTCTTGGTTCATCAGGCCCACCTTGCCCAGTCGGTGCACCAACTAATCCAAATCCACCAAGTGGAGCTACTAATGTTCCTATTAGTGGAAACACTG
>CAZLJI010000703.1:0-1766 GCA_964559565.1 uncultured Ignavibacteriaceae bacterium
ACAGATGATACAAAAAATGTTGCTGAAAAATTTGTTGGTTACCAAAAGGGAAAATATGGCGGAGTAAAGATTTCACTTATAAATAAACCAAATGGCGGAAAGGCAAGTGCACTTAATCTCGGAATTAAAGTATCAAAAGCCGAATTTGTTTTGTGCATGGATGGAGATTCTATCCTGACTCCGCTTTCATTGAAAATGGCAATACGTCATTTTGTTAATTCTGAAGTTGGAGCAGTTGCAGGAAATGTTAAAGTACTTAACAGAAAAAAGTTTTTTACAGATTTACAAGCTCTGGAATATGTTGAAGGTTTAAATATGGCACGTGGGGCTCAAAGTGCTATTCGACTGGTAAATATTATTCCCGGTCCGATTGGAGTTTTCAGAAGAGCAGCAATACAGAGTGTTGATTATTATTCTGGTGACACTTTTGCTGAAGATGCGGATATGACTCTGCGTCTCATTTCGCAAGGCTGGAAAATATATTATGAACCGAACTCGATTTCATATACTGAAGCACCTGTAAAGCTTCAACAGCTTTTAAAGCAAAGGTACAGATGGACACGAGGTATAATTCAATCCATCAGGAAACATAAAAAGTTAATGCTAAATCCAACAATTAAATTTGGCGATTCATTTATTCTCTGGACAATGTTCTATGAAGCATTACTCTGGCCGCCGATGAATATTGCAGCTCATCTCTTTTTTATCTTCGCTGCGTTATTCTTTGGTTTTACATCGCTAATTTTTTATTGGTGGGCTGCTCTTGCACTTCTTGATATTGTTGCAGCTATTTATAGTGTCGCAGCTGAAAAGGAAGAATTCAGATTGGTTGGATATGCTATAATTTATCGGATGGTATTCATCCTTATAATAGATATTTGTAAAGCTATGTCTACAATTGAAGAATTTTTAGGAATCAAAATGACCTGGGGCAAACTTGAAAGGGTCGGTTAATAAAGTCATAATTATATGAGGGTTATCAAATGGAACTTATTCCAATTTTATCAACAATAATACTTGTTGCAACAATAAGCACATTTATACTTGCCGTTGGTGCTTATATTCTTTACAAAATTCGGGAAGGCAAAGTAAGAGTATCTCCTGAGAGAAAACCGGAATACCTTGAGGCAGAATATTTTGTGCCTAAGGAAAAAAAGGAACACAAGGTTTTCATTGAAGAAGTTATTGAGCCAAAACCAAAAGCTAATATTAATGTTGAAGGTTATGAGCCAGTAAAACCGATTAGTGAAAAACAAACTGAGTCTAAATACCGTGTTGTGGAAGATTTAGGCAGCAGCACAGATGCGAAGTCGGTTTCCCGGAATCAGGTGGTAATGCCTAAAATGAAATTTGAAAAATATAATTTACCTTCTGATGAAACTGTTTCAAAAGATTCTTTTCAAGAAGAGATAAAGTGGCGATAGGCGATAAAAATAAATTCAGCCCCCATATATTTTTTCTGTTTCTGACGGGTTTAATTGTACTTATTTTTTCAGCGCTTGTTTATCTGCTTATAATCAGAACAGTATATGGTAGATTCTCAGCTTCTCAGCTCGTACCAAATGTAAAAGCTGTTAATGATCTTGTATTTGGTACCTTCCCTTCAACTGCAATTCTTAATTCTGACTACACAAAGAACATCCTGGCTGAAGAAAGCAGCTGGTTTGATGATAACTTAAAAACCTGGGAAAAGTCTTTGCGAAATCTTGATATAAAATATCAGCAAATAAGTGATGAAGATGTTGAGTTAGGAAGAATTGGTGATT
>CAZLJI010000704.1:0-1757 GCA_964559565.1 uncultured Ignavibacteriaceae bacterium
TAGCCCTAGAAATTTCACTTGCTAGACCTGATTCAACTGCATCCATTTCAGATTGAAGTGTGTCAATCTCACCTTCAGCAGTTGTTAATCTAGTATCTAAACCATTTTCTACACCCTGCGCTCTTGATACTTCACTTGCTAATGATGATTCAACTGCATCAATTTGATCGTCGAAATACGAAATAACCTCTTGATCAAGGTATTTCTTTTTAATTTGTTGAGCCATTACTTACACTCCTTGTTAGTATTGGATTAATAGGGTTTCCCCTACTTCTAAAAAATTATCTAAACCAAGACCTGACCATGATAAGACATTGCCAGATACTTGAAAATCTACTCCATTTAATTGTGGTATTCCACCAGCAGGGATTAAAGAAACAATTTGTGGAAAGCTTGGTGACTTTGAAAGAACAACACTTTTACTTATAATGTTTTGCTCTGTTAACTGCAGGACTTCTTTATCAGTTTGACCTGCTCCGATAGGATTCCCACCTAGAGTAAAACCATCACCACCATAAAAGATATTTTGGTTAATATCAAAAACAATTTCAGATTGATCTAATACTAGATTCATACGTTGACTCGTACTTATTCGAGGTGCTTTAAAAATTGCCATTAACCCTCTACCCTGTTTCCTTGATCTATTTCACCACCATTTTCTCTTAATCCTGTGTCAATTAGCAAGTCACTACCTTCCGAAAAGTCAATTGAAGCTGACGTTTGAATAATTTCTTCAACCGCCTTAACCCAAACTACTTTGACACCTATAGGATCAAATCTCCAAGCCATACTAGACACTAGTCTTTTGTATTCTGGTGATGGTTGATCTAGAACTATTTTCGTATGTTACTAATACAGTTTGAACTGTAACATTGTTTTTCTTATATGTGTGAAGCTCTGATGATGATGTTGGGAATGTCACAATAAAATCATCCCAATCAGGCTCTTGACTTATTTTGCTAGTAACGCTGTTGGCTAGATTATTTTCATAGTCCAATTGGTCAGCACCGCCGTCTTTGGCTATATTACTTTCATAAGTAACTGGCCCATCAACAGCTAGAAGGTTGTAAAAATCTGAACGAATGTCACCAACAAACACCTGAAGTGATTTATCAATAACAAGCTGCTTAAATGTTTGATAATCTCGTTTAAGCTTAATCATTATTCAAATTCCTTATAGGAAATTAATCCATAAAGAGTTGCGTTTGTAGTCAAAGTAGTTGCTGCCATTAACATAAACTCAGAGTTCCCATTAAAGTCATTACCTAAAGTGAGATCCCAAAACCTAGAAAGCAATTCTAGCTTCTCTGATGCTTGCAAGTTCCCCTTCATGTAGAACTGAGCAACAACATCACCACCAGTGTACCCCGCGGCAGATTGGTCTTTTTGTGAAAATGAGTTTGGTATGTTAATCCAAACAGGATCAATCAATATCGGTTTATGAATAACTTCAATTAGAAAATCATCATTAGATGTTGAGAACGCATTTAAATCTAGAATCTGTATTGGAATGTCTGAATAACCTGGTGCTTTTCTAACAGCTAAAACAGGGTATGAAACACCAACAGTATTTAAAACCTTTGGTGTAACACCACTAGATGCAACATGAAGATGCCCGTGCATTGCTGTTGCACCATTTGACACAACTGAACAACAAGTAAATTCCATATATGAAGCTAAACCAGATTCATTAAAAACTTCAGCTTGAACTGGCAATGTTGCAGTTTGCGAATATAAACCCGTCCCAAGGTTAGCAG
>CAZLJI010000705.1:0-1756 GCA_964559565.1 uncultured Ignavibacteriaceae bacterium
TGATGAAATACTAAGAAGAATGGAATGGGTTAAGAAATTAGGAATGAATGTAACAGTTGAAATACCAATGGCTTATCAAGGAGTTTCATCTGATTTATGTTCAGTTTTACAATCTGGAATTGATGCTGGATTAACAAGAGTTAATTGTGCTGAATATATTATCAATAATCATAATCAAGAAAAATGTGGAATTCAAGATGCTCAATTATATAGAGATCCTGAATATGGTGGAATTTCACCTTATTGGAGTAGATTAGAAACATATGATATTATGATGTATGTACAAGAAAAAGGATTTGATATAACTGTTAATGATTGCTCTAATGATGCTAAAACAGTACAAAAAATGACAAAAGATCATAATGGAATGTGGATACGTTGATATATAAATTCACTAATAGGACAAAGTTAAAAAGTTGTTCTAACAGAAAAGATAGGAGGAAATATGAGTAACGAATTCTATACTACAAATAAGGGTTTTGTTTGTGCTGCATTACCATCTGTAATTCAACATGTAAATACAATGAAAACTCATCACCCCGGATATATGACTGATGAGGCAGTTAATTCTTTTATGCTTGGTGAATGTGACAAATATTTATCATCTGTAGGAGTTGCTATTAATAAAGGTAAACCTATTGATAATAATATTTTTGAAAGATATCAAAAAATGTTTGATGGATTTCTTTCCAGACCATATATGAAGGATATTGAAATTATACTTGATAGTGCAGGATTTCAATTCCAATGTGGTCATATACCTGTACCAGATGTCCCTAAGTTCGTTAAAATGTATCATGAGTTTCTTTCAAATAACATTGATAATTTTAAATTTGCATTTTTGTTTGATCCTGTACCTGGGGCAACAATGTCCGTTGTTAATTCTTATGAAGAGATGGAACAGTTGAATGTTCTTTCTTTTGAAGCTGCAGCTAATATGCCACAAAATGTTAGAAATAAAATGATGTATATTCATCATTTCAGAACTCCTAAAATTAATCAACTTTATAAAAAGATGATGTTTGAAATGGGTTTAGCTGATGGTTTTACAAATTTTTCTACTGGAGGTTTAGTATCTTTTTCTAGAAGTGGATTAGGAAATCCTCCATGTGTAATGTATGTTGTTCCACTAATTGCAATATTAAGGCATGCTATTGATAAAGGGTTGACAAAATTTAGATTTCATGTTCTAGGAGCAACTGAATTCAAAGATATTATGTTTCATAAATTTGTTGAACACCATGTAAAGCGAGTTCATAATATTGAATTAGAAATTACCTATGATTCCTCAACAATTTTTAAAACATTGATGATGGGAAGATATTTATATGTTCCAGATGAGACAGATATGAGTATATGGAAAATGAGTTTGAGATCTGATTTTCTACATATGATTTTTCGAGATAAAGGTACTGCTGAAGATTATTTTTATGAACTCTTAAATGAAATGGCTAGAAGATATGGGTTCAAAGTTTTAGATCCAATTTTAGATCCAGTTTATCAATTAATTGATGGTAAAGAACGTATTACCAGAATTATGTACACTTATGGGATTGTATTCATTTTGAAATTGTTTAACCTATGTGGAATTTGGTGTAACGACATTGTAAGGCAACTCTACCCATTATATGAGAATGGACAAACTATTGAATTTGACAACCAAATAGAGGCTCAAATGTTTCGATTTAATGACGGAAAATTGTCTAAAAAAATATATTCTCGTACAAGTACCTTTCATAATTCTTTAAAAATGTTG
>CAZLJI010000706.1:0-1755 GCA_964559565.1 uncultured Ignavibacteriaceae bacterium
GAATAATCTTATATAAAAGAATAAAGTTTTTCATTTTACTTCCTTTTTTTATTCAGGGACGTGAACTAAGAAATATTTTTTTGCAGATTTTCCGATCGCAACAGCTTCTTTCATCGTCATATGCATATCATCCGGAGTCTCATCATCATGTCCTGCCTCTAATATTGCAAGATCAGCATTACGGGCATGAACGACCAGGTCTTCGCAATATGCTGTATCGCCACCATAACAAATTGTTAATCCATCAAATACAAAATTGTAACCCAGTGCTGGAACCTGTCTTGTTTTGCCTGTTGATAAATGCTCTTTATGAATAACGGGAAAGGGCTTAACTGTAATATTGTTTGTAGTAAACCCACTGGTTTTTTTTATTGTTTTAAGATTTATCTTGTAAGTAATTGAACGAGCATAAACCTTTTTGAAAGCATTGTAAATACTTTCTATTTCTACACAGCCATCAGGATAATGAATTGTAAGAGGAGATTTCTTTTGCATTACCCGGAGATAAGTAAGAAGTGACCAAACACCACCAACATGATCGTGATGCCCGTGGGTAATAAACACATCAGAAATTTCTAATAAATTCTTCACTCCAATTTCTTTGTTAAGATCTCTAAGAATTCCATCACCTGGATCAATAACAAAATGAGCATTCCCGGCTTTAAGTAATATTCCGGTTGCAATGTTTGGAATGGAACAGAAAATTTTAATAGAGAAGTTTTTCTTTTTCCAGTGCAGGGGATAAAGTTGTACCGTCATTTTTCTCTGTTTTGTTTACATTTTTTTGGATCTTTGCAGCGGGCAAAAATGTTGAATGAGTAACTCTCAAAGTTAAATCCTAAGTTATCACTTATTTCTTCAGGAAGCTGCTTAATTCTTGGGTCAGCAAATTCAATTATTTTACCGCAGTCAACACAAATAAGATGGTCGTGAACCTGCCGCTTAAAGCTGCTTTCGAAACGGTTTACGTTGTCGCCAAAGTTTCGTTTGGAAAGCAATTCACATTGTGCAAGTAATTCGAGAGTCTTATAAACTGTTGCCCTTGATACTCTTGAATTTAAATTTTTCATCAGGATGTAGAGATCATCAGCACCAAAATGTCCTTCGTATTCAAGAGCAGCTTCAAGCACCTCAAATCTTTCAGGCGTAATTCTGTTTTTACCTGCTTTGAGGAAACTCCTGAATATTTCTTCGGCTTGTTTGTTCTTCAATTTTTCTAAGTTGAGATACTATTGATTAAAAAATATTTCCGTGCTCTTGCATTCGCAAAATAAAGATTTTTGCTTAAGAATTAAATGTTTTACTGGATTCCAAAAAATCTAAGCCCATTCACTGTTAAAAAAGTCATCAAATAAGCTAACGATGTGAATATAACTACCTGCAGTATGGGTATTTTCCATCCTCCCGTTTCCTTTCGCGATACAGCAACTGTTGAAAGACATTGCAGTGCAAAAATAAAAAATACAATCAGTCCTATGGAAGTTGCGACAGTAAAAAGTTTTTCTCCGGTTGCTTCAATTTTAGCATTCCTCAGAGAGTTTAGCAATGTGCTCTGCTCCTCGTCGTCTTCCGATGTAACTTTAAAAGTTAAAGCTAAAGAAGAAACAAATACTTCACGTGCCGCAAATGCTGATATTAATGATACTCCAATTCTCCAATCCATACCTATTGGTGACATAAATGGTTGAATTAGTTTACCCAGGTCAGATGCAAATGAATGCTCTAATCTCTCTGCTCGTTCGAGATTCTGAATCT
>CAZLJI010000707.1:0-1754 GCA_964559565.1 uncultured Ignavibacteriaceae bacterium
GATTGGTCCTGGACCAAAACCTACATCAAGACCAAATTTGCCTCCACAAAATTTGTTTCGAGTGCACCCGAATATGGTGTACCAAATCCAAAAGAAAGTCCTATATCTTTTTTAATCGGGATTCCAAATCTCTCACCACCCTGAAACTGGATGTACGGATTTATATATCCAAGTGTTGGTGATATTTGAAAAACACTTGGTGGATTTAGAATCTTATCGAATCTTAATTTGTTTAAAACTCTGGTATAAACACTTCCGTAATCTATTGTTTCCTCAAGGTTCAGCTTAAAAGGGTAAGTTATGATTCTTGCACGCAATTCCGGATTCAATGCGAGGAAAGGATAAAGAGCGCCCTTAATAGATATTGTTTGATTATTAGCATCACGTACGTCAACAACTATTTCTGCCTTTGGATCGGGCGGATCGATAAACAATGCTTCCTGGATCTGAATGAATAAGCTGTCATCTAACGGTTCCATCTGGTAATAGTTTACAGGTTCTTCATCTTCCTGTGCAGGAGAAACAAATGAAATTATAAATACAAGTACAAATAAAATATAGAGGTAGTGTAATGTTCTCATCCTTAGTTCAAGTTTAGTTAGTTCTGGTTGATAAACGTTAACGATAATTATACCAGAGAGTATTTATATTTTATGCAGGATAATAAAATATGAAGTCAGTTGTAAGTGTATATATGTTCTCTGGCGGTTAATTTTACCGTCATTAGTATAGCTGCAAAGTTCCTATTAATTTTTGCGGGGCTAATATATTGAAATGAATTGAAAAATATCAGTCAGGATTTTATTTCATTTATGGAGACGTCTGGAAAATTAAGTTTCAGTCACTCTGAACACTGATATTATTCAGGATAAACTCCGTGAATAGTATATTATCAAAATAAATTTGAGATTTTTCGCTGCACTCAATATGACAACTATTAATTATTCAGAAGTATCTTATGATTATTTCAAAAATGATAAAAATTTGATAGAGTCGATTTATTCCATAAATTTATTAAAACAAAAAAAAATAATGTGATGCGAATTATACTTACCATTTTATCCTTATTAATCTTTTACTCAGTCGGCACATACTCGCAGCAGGAAGACTACCAGCTTGGTTTAAGCCAGAATTATCGTGGACAAAATCAGGGTGCTTATTATGATTACTCCGATCCTGATGGTTTAAACATAAAAGTTTCTGTTTGGGGATACGTTAAATATCCGGGAAGATACGTCATACCCCAGAGAACCGATATAAAGGATTTTATCTCTTATGCAGGCGGAATTTCAGACGACTCATATCTTGATGAATTAAGAGTATATAAAGTGCTGGAAGATTCAACACAGCAGATGCTTAAATTTGATTACGAGGATCTGTGGTGGAATGAAGATCTCAGCAAAAATCTTTCACTCTATAAAATGGAAGCAGGCGATATTTTAGTCGTTCCGGGCAGACCACGACTGTACTGGGAAAATTACCTTACGCTCGGACTTTCAATTGTAGGTGTTTTACTTTCATTAACTACTCTAATTATAACGGCAAATAATTAATATGGCAGAAGAACAGCAGGACGTTCAAGGAATTCATCAGACAAATACCTTTAAGGATTACATAAGATTAATAAGAGCAAACTTGATACCGGTCACTTTAATAACGCTCTCCGGATTAGTTGTTGCACTTATTTATGCGACAAATGCAATTGACATTTATAAGTCAACTGCAGCAATAAAAATATCACGTCCTCAGGGTGG
>CAZLJI010000708.1:0-1745 GCA_964559565.1 uncultured Ignavibacteriaceae bacterium
TCTTCTCGAAAAATATAAGCTGACAGAAAGAATTCCATCACTGAATAAAACTTTAGGAGAAGAATTACTTTCTGTTCATCGTTCATATCTTGGTTTGATTAGAAAGATGAAGAATAAAGTTGATTTAAAAGGAATATCACACATCACGGGCGGAGGAATTGTAGGCAACACAAAAAGAATTTTGCCTAATGGTTTAAATCTTAAAATTGATTGGAGCAAATGGAAAGTTCCCTCAATATTTAAACTAATCCAGGATGCTGGGAAAATAACTGATGAAGAAATGCGAGAAGTTTTTAACATTGGGATAGGATTGGTTTTTGTAATCTCAAAAGAAAATGTTGAGGCTGCACTGAAGTTAGCTAAAGAATTAAATGAAGAGTCGGTGATGATTGGAGTAGTTGAATAAACAAAATGAATGAAAGCTCCAATCCACGAACTCCAAATATCAAGTAATATTCAATGAGCAAATCTCAAAATGGTATTAAATTAAGTTTGAATTCTTACAATTCTGAATTTGATTTTTGTTTGAGATTTTCAGCTAAAAATTATCGTTGAAAGACAATGTTTATTGACACCCACGCACATCTTTTCTATCCAAACTTTTCCGGCGAACTGGATGAAATAATTTCCAGAGCTAAAGAGAATGAAGTTGATTACATGCTTGTCCCCGCAACCGATTTGAAAACGGCTGAACAAGTTATTGAGCTCACAAAAAAGTATGATATGGTTTACGGTGCAGTTGGAGTTCATCCTCACGATATAAAAGAGTGGGATTCATCACTCATTTCTGAAATTGAAAACTTAACAAAGAATAAAAAGATTGTTGCAATCGGAGAAATTGGACTTGATTATTATTACGATTTTTCTCCCAAAGAAAAACAAATTGAGGCATTCAGAGCACAAATTGATCTTGCACTTAAATTAGATTTACCTGTAATAATTCATAACCGTGACTCTGATGAAGATATGATGAATATTATCAGAACTTATTGTGGCTCAGGATTGAAAGGTCAGTTTCATTGTTTTAATGGTTCGCTTGAAGATGCCATGGAATTAGTAGGAATGAATTTTATGATTTCATTCACTGGCAATATCACTTTTAAAAAAGCTGATGGTCTCAGAAATATTCTCCAGCACATTCCACCGGAAAATTTGTTGCTTGAAACTGATTCACCTTTTATGACACCGGTTCCGCATCGCGGAAAAAGAAACGAACCTGCTAATGTAAAATTAGTTGCTGAAAAAATTGCTGAAGTTCATAAATTAAGAATCGAAGATGTTGCAAAGATTACTTCGTTCAACGCATTCAGAATTTATGGAATCGGAAGTAAACCTGAAACTGCATTTACATATAAGCTTGGTAATTCACTTTATATTAATGTTACAAACCGATGCAATGCTCATTGTGTATTCTGCAAGAGGAAAGAATATCCGATTCTCAAAGGATATAATCTGGGAATGGAGAGAGACGAAGAGCCTTCAGCAGATGTTTACATAAAAGAAATTGGTGATCCGAAAGTTTATCACGAAATAGTTTTTTGCGGGTACGGTGAACCAACCATCAGATGGGATATTGTAAAAGCAATCGCAAAATACGTTAAGGATAATGGTGGAAAGACAAGACTTAACACAAACGGACACGGCAATGTCATCAACAAAAAAAATATTACTCCGGATATGAAAGGCTTGATTGATGTGGTATCTATAAGTTTGAACACGTTTGATCCTAATCAATATTCTGAACT
>CAZLJI010000709.1:0-1745 GCA_964559565.1 uncultured Ignavibacteriaceae bacterium
GCAATGGTTTCATCTGGAATCGTAACTTGGAATGTTGTTGAAGTTACTGCTGCTGATTCAAATAATAATATAGATATGGATTTCGCAGAGTCGATTACTCGGGCGCTTTATGAACCTACAGTAGATGAAGAACTGCCTTGCACAAATTTAAGTACAACTATCAATTCATTATTGTCCGATTCAGGTATAACAAAAAACATTGTTGAAGGAGCAGCAAGCTGGGACGAGTTAATTGCAGAGCTGATTAATGTTACTGCCACTCAGGCTTTTTTGGGGATTTATTCAGGAGATGGAGGCGCAGGGACATTAAAAGGATGTGCATCAAATGCAACGAATATTGAACCACTGGGCCAGTTGGAGAATTTATTGGTCTCTGCAGCCATTGTCGCCGAACCGGTTGCAATCCCTTCGATTGCGAATAATACCGCAGCCGCAGTGCAGATATTTGATTTCGACATTGAAGACCCAGGAGCAGATCCTGTTGATTCGTATATTGAAAAAGTTACAATTCACATTGGAGGTACTGTAAATTATTCTGATTTCACATTTTTGTTGAATACCACAGGCGGCGGACCATCATCGACTCAAATTGTTGATGCTGTTGGAGTTAGAGATGCGAATGAAATAAGCTGGACAATCGATACATCAATTGAGAGTAATTATACAAAGACCTTTGTAGTGAAGGCATATGTAGCTGCAAATCCATCAGGTACTATTGATAATCAGCTTTTAACAATAAGTTTAGATGGTAGAATTGATGTTACCGTTAGTCCGCTTGGCTCTCAAATGTCGACCAGTAATACTCCCATTACAAATGGAACTGGATCAAAATATGATGTCGATGCGACAAAGTTTTTTTGGGCAGTTGAGCCTCCAGAAAACGGAACAATTACTTTTGATTTAGATGGGAATATTCAGATTAGGCCAATTGATATTAATAATAACAATGATTTGGATTTCAGCGCAACGGCAGACGTGATATTGGGTGCATATAATGTAGATTGCACATCCCCAGCGCCTGGTGTATTAACCAGTAGTGATGCGGGTGGATTGGCAAAAAAAATTGTCGGCGGAAATGCTAACTGGCTAGATACCGTTTATGATACGGCAGGACAAATAAAATTCGGAATAACATCTCCTGCTGCAAATATTACCACGCCGTCTTGTACTCCAAAACCCATTAATTGGATTGGCGGCACAAGTGAAGGTTCTGTTATCGCTGGTAGTATTTCTGGTATTGTGGATGTACCATCTATTGCTAATATCGAAATAGATAGAGTGCCAGTATTTGATTTTTCTCTTGTTGACGGTGGAAATGACGGAGGGAATCATTTAATGTTGAATATTGATACAATTGATATCCTTGTTTCTGGAGCGGCTGACCCGGCGGATTTCAGATTTTTTCTGGATTATCCGGACGGGATTACTTTCATAGAAGGTTCCTTTCTTACAGGTCCGGATAGAATTAGTTTTACTGGTTTAAACCTGAATATTTCTGATGGGGCGACATCGACTTTTGTGCTGACTGTTCTTGCAAACAACTTGATTTTAAATTCAGTTGATAATCAGACATTGATTTTTGCATTGGATGAATCGACTGTTTATGCAAATCCAGGCGGAAGCCAGATGATACTGGCAGATGGAGTAATTACTAATTCTGCAATATTTGACGTAGACGCCTCCGAGCTTGTTTTCTCCGTTCAGCCGCCATTGGCCGCAACTGTTAATGAGGATTGGCCTGGGGC
>CAZLJI010000710.1:0-1230 GCA_964559565.1 uncultured Ignavibacteriaceae bacterium
ATTAAATTACCGGGTAAAAATTCTTTCCTTTCAAAAACCGATATCCCTGATTGTTCACTTGCAAAATAAAAGTTTGATGAGTCAATGAACATCCATTTGTATCCCTTTAATTCAGGGAAGCGAATTGGTTTTGATTCATCAAATACAGATTGATAGAAAGTCATTCCGCTGTCTTTATCAAGAGTATAAATGGATTCGTCAAACAGAACAAAATCTTTTGTTTCTCCGGGAGGCAATATTTCACTTATCTGTTTAAGCTCTTTACTCTCTCTTTTATAAATAAGAATACGAGTATCAACAAGATAGGCTAAGAAGTAATCGTCTTTTATTTTCTTAAATAAAGCAACCGAAACAGGAGTCTCAACCCTTTGAACCAAAACAGAATCCTGATAAAATAGCAGTCCGTTTTCGTAGTCACTTATTATTGAAAAGCTATCGGCAACTTCAACAGAGGTGGCTCTTCCTTCAGTATTGAACGAATAAAGTTTCTTTGCACTGGAGCCTTCAAAATTATAAACGCTAACCTGGCTGACATTCTTATCCATAAAAAACAAAACAACTCCCAGAATAAAAACCGGTATCAGAATTTTCCATTTACCTTTAATAATAAGGATGAGAACAATTCCTGCCGCAACTCCCATCCATCCCGTACGTTTGTACGTTGCAATTAATGTCAAAAGAGAAATCGCAAATCCTGAATACAACAAAAGTTTTGTCTTCCAATCAGTTTTTTCATTAATGATAAATGCAAAAAGAAATAATACTGTAAAGCTGATTATCTCACTTGCAGTAATAGTATTCTGAAATAATGACGGACCGGACTGAACAATTGAATACTGATTATTAAAATAAAATTGAATAGCCATTATCAGGTAAAGAACCCCTGTAACTAACGAGCCGGCGACAAACAGAGTGAAAAAGTTTTTACCACGCTTCAAATTTGTTGTTACTGCGATCGTCGTATAAACAACAGGGATGAGTAAAGATCTTTTCATAAAATGATGCAAAGCAACATCTTTATAATCAGAAAAAATGAATGAGACTATTTCGGCAATCATATAAAGAGCAAATGCCAGTTCAAGACCAGTTTTGTTGAATTGATTTTTTCTTGTGAGAAATGCTTTGATAAGTATAAACAGGAGTGCGCCAAAATATCCAACCTGGTTTACGAATATTGAGTAGCTGAGACTTAATATGAAAATGACGAATAAAGAAAGTATTATCCAATCG
>CAZLJI010000710.1:1240-1744 GCA_964559565.1 uncultured Ignavibacteriaceae bacterium
TTCATGATATCTTTTGAATTAGTGGAAGGATTGCTGTTTACGGGTAAGGATAAAATCAATACGACATGAATAGTTTTTTCATTATTATGATTAATAAAGATGATTACCGATCTAAATTAAATAATTCTTCAAATATTTTACTCTTTTACAGTTTAAATTTAATGCAGCTATCATCCAATTCATAATATATTAACTGTGAGGATTGAATAAGATTAAATAATTCAATTTTAGTGACTATCTTTTCACACAAGATTTTAATTAGTTGTATCAAATGAAAGTTTTCTGGCGATTCTTTAAATACCTAAAACCTTACGTTAAACCTCTGGCTGCAGCAAATTTCTTTATGCTGTTATTTGTTATTTTTAGCCTTGCGTCGATCGGTCTCGTTATGCCGTTCATCGATCTTTTATTCAATCAGTCAAATGCGCAGCCTAGCACCGAAGTAAGTTTCAGCATTTTTAATCTCAAGGAGTGGCTTTCATATCAGCTCAATGAGTTTGTTCA
>CAZLJI010000711.1:0-1743 GCA_964559565.1 uncultured Ignavibacteriaceae bacterium
TGGGTGTTTTCCCTCTGTGGGTATGTCTGAGCTTCTGATTTGAATATCAACAAACAGAATATCGATATTGTAAGCATAAATCTGTTCATGATTATATTTTACTTGTGATTTAAAAAAACATCTTGAATTTCAGAAAACGGTGAATCTCTTCGGAAATGTCTGACCCAGGATAAGTTCTGATTCATCACAATTTCCAATAATGAAACCAAATGTAGATAATTATCTCAAGTTATTCAACTACTACTACAAAGCAGAGGTGTAGTTATCTTCGAATTGGAAATACTGATAAAACCGTTGATGCCGTTTCAGCCGCCACTCCAAGGAAGAAAATGGAGGAGGTGGTGAATTATAAAAAATGAAATTTTGAATGCCTTAAGTTAAGTTAAATCGGGATTACACTTTTAGTTGTTTCAATCAATATTTTTAAAATTTATTGTTGCCAATTTCTTCTGTGCTTTTATTAAACAAATCAAACCTCTGCTTTTGAGCAAGAATTGGAAAAGTACAAGATATACAAATAGGCTATAAATGGAACTACCATTGCAACAGCCATGCTTTCTGTAATTTCGGCAATATAACCCATTGCAGGTGTACACAATGCCCCGCCAATGATGGCCATTACCAAAACGGATCCGCCAATCTTTGTGTTTGGCCCCAGACCTTTAATACTTGTGGCAAAAATTGTTGGATACATGAGTGACATAAAGAAACTGGTCAACAACAATGCAATCATACCTCCCCAGCCAGGAAGCAAAATACCAATAGTAACCAGCAGAACATTTATTGCACTGAACAAGGCCATTAACCTGAGGGGAAGAATAAAACGCATTATCCAGGCCGACAAGAATCGCCCTGCGCCAAAAGCAATCAATGTGGCGGTGAGAAGATATCCGGCAACTTTCTCCGTTTGATCTGTATAATCTTGTACATAAGGTATAAAGTAGCTCCAGGTACCTACCTGTGCACCAACATAAAGAAATTGTGCCAAAACACCCTTCCAAAATTTAGGATATTTTATCAAAACAGAAAAACTATCGGGAGGTGTTGAACTTTCATTTTTTTCTGATTCAAAATCAGGAAACTTAGTTTTAATAATTAACAGCGCCCAGACAATCGCTAAAAAAGCCAGAAAAAGATAAGGTTTCACAACACGCAAAGTCTCGTTGTGCAAAAACTCACCGTAATTCCCGGCAAGTTTCATTGTCGATATTTCTGTCTCATTAGGTTCAACACCTGAAAATATAAAAACTGTTCCCAGCATTACTCCAACTACTGAACCAATAGGATTGAACGCCTGAGAAAAGTTCAATCTTTGTTCTGAACTTTCAGAAGGCCCAAGTAACGCTATGAAAGGATTGGCGCCTGTTTCCAGAAAGGCAAGTCCGGAAGCAACCACAAAAAGAGAGATTAGGAAAAATCCGTACTCTCCAAATATTGCAGAAGGCCAGAACATAAGACAACCAAAGGCGTACAACAAAAGTCCAAAAACAATCCCGGTTTTGTAGCTGAATCTACGCATCAGCATTGCCGCAGGTACAGCAAATACAAAATAGCCCATATAGAAAGCGGATTGAATTAGTCCCGCTTGAAAACGAGAAAGTTCCATCGACTTCATAAACTGTTTGATCAAAATCCCATTCAGATTGTTTGGAATGCCCCACATAAAAAACAAAGTGGTGACAAGAACAAACGGGAGAATTATTCCTGAGGATATAAAGCTGCTTCTTTGAAGTTTTTGCATTT
>CAZLJI010000712.1:0-1743 GCA_964559565.1 uncultured Ignavibacteriaceae bacterium
AATTTGATCCTCCATTGCTGCTGTGAATAATTAATCCATTATCTCCAATTGCCCAAACAGAATTTTCCGATACCGCCGCAACAACATAAATATTATTTTGCGAGTTAGAGTTCAAAGCAATCCAGTTACTACCGCCATTAGTTGTTTTAATTATGACCCCAGAAGAGCCCGCACAATAACCAGTATTTATATCTGAAAAATGCGGGTAAAATAAAGCATTTGAAGTTGTACTGTTTTGTTGAATCCAATTATTTCCGCCATCGTATGATCTGAGAATTAATCCGTCCTCCCCGGTAATCCACCCATTGTTTATGTCTAAAAATGTAATGCCAAACAAAAGCTTATTCGTTCCGGAATTTTGTACAAACCAGTTTGCTCCACCATTAGTTGTACGTAAAAGTTTACCTAAATCACCGACAGCCCATCCATTAAAATTATCAACAAAACAAATACTTAATAAAGTGTTAGTTGTATTGGTTGTTTGCTGCACCCAGCTGCTACCACCATCAGAAGTGTGAAGTAAAACGCCAAGATCTCCGACAAGCCACAGTTTATTCTGGTCTGTCATATCTGCACCATAGAAAGAATCCCCGGTAATTCCATTATAAAGATCGAACCAGGAAATACCTCCATTTGTAGTTTTTACAATTCGTCCATACTGACCAACGCCGAAACCAAAAGTGCCACTATAAAATGTTATCCAATTAATACTTATGTTCATACCTTTATTTAAGAACTCCCAGGAATTGTTAACATATTTTTTTGCCAGCAATCCATATTCACCAGAAATAAATTTCATTCCGTTAATGTTTGACATGCTATTGACAGAAGCATAAGTATCGAGATTATCAGAATACCATGAGGTTCCTGAGTCTGAGGATCTTAAAATAGTTCCATTATCACCAACGATCCAGAAATCAGTATCTGAAACAAAATTAATATCATTTAATCCGTGGGATGTATTTGAAGGAATAGTGTTCCAGTTCAATCCTGAATTTGTAGTCTTATAAATGGATCCATTAGCTCCAACAACAAAACCAATTGTTGAATTAAAAAACTTAACCTGTAATCCGGTTGCACCGCTGCTCTTTTGGACATTCCAGTTTGTACCGCCATCTGTTGTATGCAAAATATAACCTGAAGAACCTGCTATCCATCCTTCGCTTGAATTAATAAAATGAATAGCGTTGAAGCTGATTCCGTTTGGTACCCCAAGTGGAGTATATGTTGACCAATTATTCCCTCCATCAGTAGTATGAATAATCTTTATTAAATCACCAACGGCCCAGCCGTTGTTTTGATCGTGAAAAAATAATGCATTCAGACCGATTGTTGCAGTGCTGTTTTGTTCAATCCATGTTATTCCATGATCTGTTGTTTTAAGTATAATTCCATTATCACCAACAATCCAGGCAGTAACTGAATCGGCTAAGCAAACGTCACGAAGGTTATCAGTAATTCCTACATATTGTATTTCCCAGCTGGAACCGAAATCAGAAGTAAAAAGAATTGTACCCCAATCTCCCACAGCATAACCGTAATATTCATTATAGAATTGAATGGACCATAATGTATTGCCCTGAGGAACAGGATATCTCCACTGCCAATCACCTGCAAAAATCAACGACTGAATGGATGCTAATAAAATTATAATTTTTTTTAAAAATTATAAATCCTCATAAAAACCAAACACAATTTAAAAGGAAATTTAGTAGGATTAAAAATCATTATAGACATCGATTG
>CAZLJI010000713.1:0-1743 GCA_964559565.1 uncultured Ignavibacteriaceae bacterium
AACGGCATTTTTCTTTGTGAAAAATTGATATTCTCGTGGTCTATTTTTCAATCCCCAATACAATTGTTTATTTGAAAGCCAAACTTGATAAACAATTCTACTTGTTCCTGATACATTTTCTATTTTATACATACAATTTAGAATTGATGAACAAAAATTCTTCCAATTTATCAGCACGTCCATTACGAACTTTGATCTTGCTGATAACAGATTGTGAGGTTTCACTTCCACCTGAAGAAGAAATACACCGATATACCAAATATCCAAAAAGTTCAGGCAATCCTTTAAAAATGGTCTGTTTCAAAGACTGTTTATGAGACGAACCAATAATATCAGACATTACTTTTAATGCTGTCATATAATCCTGATGAGTTTCATTATCACTTACATTTTGAAGAATCTTATGATAAACACCAACCCGATATTGAGTACCTTTACGAATTGCATTTGAAATAGTAACCGAATCGTTGACAAAATTGGTGAATGATTGACCACCGAGAGCAGAAAACATGACACCATATTGGTTCTTCACCACAGGCTTTGCCTGAATAGTTGGACTTGAAAATGTAAAGGTATTAAACTGATTAGACATAGCACGAGCTTTGAGATCCTGTGCCATCTGCATCAATTTTGGTTCCTTTTTCAATTTCTTTGCTAATTTGGATGTGGAATTAATATCAAGAATTTTGATAGTAGCATCATACTGAACACAATTATCAACTACATGTTCATAAACTTTCTTTTCACTTGCCATGAGATTAACCAAATCTTCTTCTTTAAGACACGGAATAAAAAACCGAATCATGTCTTCAGATTTGAGAATACGAGAAATTGTGTTGTCATAGTTATTACGAATAGCTAAAAATTTCTTAGCTTCTTCAACATTACTTTGAGCAAAAACGGCTTTCATTAATTTGACATAAGAACCATTTTTTAACTCAGTGATAAGTTTGCTGACATTTACATTGGCGGGAAGAACATCCCGAACATCTCCTCCCTTTACATAAACATTAAGAGCATAATCGAGACGGCGGGGACTAACACATCGGCGGGATTTTTGTTCAAGATCATTCCACCAGTCAATAGCATTCTCACAAATATCTTCACCGAATTTTTTAAGGAAATATCCTTTATCTGGTTTAAATGGAACGTCAACGTGAACTTCAAAACGATCTTTTTGAGCGGGATCAAGTTTCTCAACATCATACTCAAATTCATCGCTACCTTCAATTTTTACATCGTCAGGATTAATAGCGGCCCATACAAGACGAAGATTGTTAAATCGTTTACCATTAATACTTTTGAATTGTAAAAGTTCCATTACAGCATTACGAACTTTTTTTGGCGACCTGTTAAATTCATCTAAAAATATAGCTTCTACTTGATCTTCAGCAAAGGGCCGTGGACGGATAAGTTCGATGAATCTATTGCCTTTTTCATCTTGAGCTTCTTTGGGGATACCAATAAAATCAACCCACGGATCGAGAGTCGAAGCTGAGAAATAAAGCCACTTTAATCCTGCTTGGTCAAATGCTTCTTTGACCATAGTTGTTTTTCCTACGCCATGTGAACCACAAAACAGAACGTTCAAATTATTTTTGATCCAGAATTGTAATTTAGCATCTGTTATCATACATCAGTTTATATTTTCTTTCGTATTTTGGTAAAAAGTGGATATTTCCTCTATCAACCGATTGTTTAATTTCATCTTTGTTTAAAATTCTAACACATCGAAGTTTATAA
>CAZLJI010000714.1:0-1742 GCA_964559565.1 uncultured Ignavibacteriaceae bacterium
ATAAATTTGTTTTTTATCTGGTAGTTAATTTCTCCTCTGTCTGCTAGCAGCAAGCCACGCAGTAAAGCAGCCGTTTCAGGCGAATGATATTTCTTTAATTGGTCATCAATTGATATGCGGATTTGATGAATGATATTTTTAAAAGTGCTAGTTTCAAAATTAATAATTGTAATTGAGGTTATATCAGTTATGCTGAGTAATCCAAGTATCTCTTTCGATTTTAGATAAGCGTCATAATCATACTCTCCTGGATTTCTTTTCTGTTTTCCTTTGTAATAGTATCCATTCACTTCAACGTAATTACCTGGTTTTAATTCGCTGTATAGTTCAAGAGTTGCCTTGTTATCAAGCTTAGCTTTACAAAGAATGTTAATCTCATCTTTAATAAGAAACTCTTCGGAGTACATTGAATCTACTGCCACGTAAAAGATAAGCTCATTATTTCTTATGAGCTCAATTTTTGTAATTTCTCCAACAGCAGTTGTGTTTTTCACCTTATCTATTTGAGTGAGGAAAGGATTCATCGAGATCTTGTTCTGCTCTGCTAAGAAATTTCCAATTGAAAAAACCAAAAAACCTGAAGCAAGGAAAGTTAAAAGTGAATAGTAAGGATTGCTACCTAACTTCCTGTAGAAAAGTATTAATGATATAGTAATGAAAAAGAGAATTATTACAAGCAGAATACTTATATGGAAAAATTGCGCGGATAAAATTCCAGCAGTAAAAAGAATCGCAATTTTTATTACAGGGTAATCTTTCATTTGCAATATTTAATTATTGCTTGCTTGATTTGAGTTATGTCAGTAACAGATTCAGCAATTTCTTTTGCCGATTTCCCTGCTGTTATTGTAAGTGCGGGATTTCTTGTATGCGTTTTCACAAACAAGTCCTCAAGATTTCCGTGATCCGAACAAACAACCAAAGTCATCCTTTTTGAATCAACTTCATTTAATAATGTGAAGAGAAATTCATCCAGTTCAGTGAATATCTTTTCAAACTCATTAGTAAGTCGTAAATGTCCAATGTGATCACTAAGATAGTATTCATAAAGTGTAAACTTATAATTTTCAGCTATTCGAAGTAGTCGTCTGGCAGCAGTTTTCGGATTTATTACTTTCAATTTATAACCAAGCCTCTGATTCCATCTTGCGTTTGTTAATTCAGCAGTTAGAGCTTTACCTGCTCTGACATCGCTCACACGATTTAATTTTATTCCTGTTAATTGACAAGTTAAAGTCGTAACACTCAGCCTAGTCCTGCCGGATTCAACATAATCAAAAAACGCCTTTGGGTATGCATTAGCAAAATAGCTGCTGCCGGATTTATTCCTGAAATGAATGAGCAGACTTTCCTTTTCTAAAATTGGAATCGTTGTTGAATACGGATAAGGACCAAAATGTTTACCAACAAATTTTGGTGCGTTGAATCCACAAAACAATGAAGCCTGGCCTGTACCACTTTGTGGTAATCCTTCCACGCCGAGATTTGCATCAGTTGGAAATAAATAATGAGTGCCGCTAGTTAATCTCTGGTTATCAATTGAAGGAATGTTTCTAAAAATATTTTCGAAAGTTTTGAATCCATATTTAAAGAATGGGTTAAATTGATCATTCTTCTTCCCAATTCCAACACCGTCTAGAAAAACCATCAGTACGTTGTTCATTAATTTCAAATCACTTTTTTGATTCAACAAGAACAGTTACAGGTCCGTAATTTACAAGCTGAATATCCATCATTGCACC
>CAZLJI010000715.1:0-1735 GCA_964559565.1 uncultured Ignavibacteriaceae bacterium
GACGAGCTAACGATCATCTTTCGTAAAGTAAATGCCGATATTCAAAAAACAAGCCGGGAAGGATTCAGCAATCTTATCCAGAAAATTGAAACCAGAAATGTCGGTGCTGATGTTGAATTTAAATTTAAAGTTGGGAGCGAATACTCTACAAACGAAGTCATGAATGTTCCGGGAAGCAATGACATCATCATTACAATCCATAATAAAGTATTCAGCAAGAGCGATCAATCAAAGAAAAATATGGACAAGTGGAATTTTGATGTTGTTGTGATTGATGCAGGACACGGTGGAAAAGATCCGGGTGCAATAGGAATTGATAACTTGAGAGAGAAAGATGTTACACTTGCAATAGCACTTAAACTCGGTGAGTTGATGAAAAAAGAAATGCCGGATGTGAAAGTAGTCTACACCCGAAAAGATGACACCTTCCTTGATTTGTATAAAAGGGGAAAGATTGCAAATGAAAATAATGGGAAGCTTTTTATTTCGATTCACTGCAACTCAACAAAGAAAAAGCCCAGCGATGCAAGCGGTGCAGAAGTTTACCTTTTACGACCGGGAAGAACTCAGGAAGCAATTGAAATTGCCGAGACTGAAAACAGCGTAATTAAATATGAAGACAATCCGCAGAAGTACGAAAAGCTCACTGACGAGAATTTTATTCTTGTAAGTATGGCTCACTCGGCGTATATGAAGTACTCTGAAAAATTTGCAGAACTTCTTCACAAAGAGTTTGATGTGAATCTTAAACTTAAATCGCGTGGGGTTAAGCAGGCAGGCTTTTATGTTCTTGTTGGAGCTTCAATGCCAAGTGTTCTTGTTGAAACAGGATTCATTTCAAATAAGAATGATGCTAAATTCTTAAAATCTGCTGCGGGGCAAAATCAAGTTGCTGAATCTATATTCAGTTCTATTCAAACTTATCGTAAGTACTATGAAGATGCGATGAATGCAGAATTGTAAGTTTGATCGGTTTCCAATCATAAATTGCTGAAAAGATGTGATTTTCATCAAATTATTTATGAATCCCAACAGCTTTTCATTTCATCATATCCTTGCAAAATTTAATAACAAATAATTAAAGGCGTAGAGCGAATGAAAAACGTAATCGAAGGAACTGACTTTAACTTTGAGCAGGAAGTATTAAAATCTGATACACCAGTACTTGTAGATTTCTGGGCACCATGGTGTGGTCCTTGCAGAATGGTTTCACCGGTCGTTGAACAGATTGCAAGTGAATACGAAGGCAAGTTGAAAGTTGTAAAGCTAAATACAGATGAAAACCAGAACACCGCTATTACTTATGGAATAAGAAGCATCCCTACTTTGGGAATATTTAAAGATGGACAAGTTGTTGATGCTGTAATTGGTGCAGTTCCAAAACAGTATTTGGAAGAGAAGATAAAACCCTATCTAATCACAATTAACTAATCTATTTTAAGGCGGGCTTGACCCGCCTTTTTTATTTCTACTTTTCTGTTACTGAAATATCGCCGCCGGAAGTGTGTGCTAAAAGTTTTTCACCACCGCCATTCAGATCACCAATCAATCTGCTTCCAGAAATTTTCTTTACGTTATTCATACTCAGTGAACAAGAAACATCTCCACCGGAAGTTGATAATTCCATTGAAGCATTAATCTCTTTTGGCACTTTAACCTCAATGTCTCCGCCAGAGGTTGAAAGATCTATCCCTTTGTTGTCACCTTCGTACTCCAACTTAATATCACCACCGGA
>CAZLJI010000716.1:0-1733 GCA_964559565.1 uncultured Ignavibacteriaceae bacterium
AACACATAATGCAGCAGGCTCACCGACAGTATACTCAATACAGGGAACAGGAGTAACACCGGGATTTGCAATTGCACCACCAAGTCTGGATTTTGGGAATGTAGTATTAGGATCGAATGGACAACTTCAGTCAACAATAAATAACACAGGAACAAGTGATCTGGTGATAACGAATATAGTATCATCAAACACACAGTTTACATTTGCACCAGTTACATTCCCGATAACAATACTAGCGGGAGGCAACCAGGTAATAGATGTAACGTTCACACCAACAACAGCAGGACTTCAGACAGGCAACTTAACTATAACACATAATGCAGCAGGCTCACCGACAGTATACTCAATACAGGGAACAGGAGTAGATGCTATTGAACCAAGCATAGAGGTTGTAAATCTTATAAATGTTATTACTGGTTCAACTACTGCTATACCAATTACTGTAAGGAATAATAGGACTACTCCATTACTTGTTGATGCAAATATTACAGTAGGCACCAATTGGAACATTTTACCTGACACTGTCACAATTCCAGCAGGTGGAAATTTCATATTCACACTAACATTTATAGCTCCTGCGGTACCAAATATTTACACAGGCACTTTAGTATTCAGTTCAATTGGTGTACCATCTCAAACAATTCAACTGTCTGCAATCGTAGTCTCAGCGGCTGGATTATTATTTGAACAGGATTCAGTTTACAGGCTGGAAGATAACTCGTATGTAGAAGTTATGCAGCTAAAGAATCTTACAGATTCATTACATGCATTTCAATTCAGATTGCAAGTAAATAAAGAAGTTGATGATAATGTGATTCTGATTTTCCAGAATATTCAAAAAGGTACTGATGTTAGTGACCCAGGTTGGATTTTAAGGTATTCAGTCACAAGAGGTCCGATTACCCCAAATGGTGCATCAATCGATGAAGTATTCGTTCTGTTGTATAATAATAATCAGGGTGCATCTTTAGCTCCAGGTGATTATAATGATCTTTTCAGAATTAATTATGCAGTTGCTGATCTGGAACCTTTACAGGATAGTTTGAAGTCAACATTCCGCATCACACACGTTGAAGGCAGCAATTACCAGGGATTACCAGTCGACATAACACCATCAAGAGATTTATTGACGGTAATTGGAAGAAACAGAATTTCTTGGTACGGTGATGTTAATAGTGACGGATTTCTGGACGTGCTTGATTTAATAATGGTTGTCGATCATATTGTAAATATTGATTCACTGAGCGTAAATGAATTGTTTAGAGGCGATATTGCTCCTTGGCTGCCTGGAACTCCGGCTCCTGAACCAGATGGTGTTGTAAATGTCCAGGAACTTTCCCTGATACAGAATATTATACTTACTGGTTTATATCCTGATGGAACATCAATCGGATCAAATGCTTTTGCTAAACTTTCAGAATTCAATGGCGATGAAGATGCTAAAATTACATTGTATATTAGTGATAAAGGTATAAACTCCTATATCGATACTAAAGTAGGAATTAGGGGCGTACAATTAGAATTAGCTAATGTTGAAAGTAATCCAGAAAGCATGATTATTAATACAGATTTAGGTCAGGGATTCTATTTCTATGTTGAAGAAAATAAAATCTTAAGAACATTACTCTACGATCCACTTGGTGAAATAAATATTGAACCCGGTGAACACTTCCTTGCCGAAATGCCTTTTGCTCTGGATAAGCCTGAGAATGTCACAATTGAAAAAGTTGTAG
>CAZLJI010000717.1:0-1733 GCA_964559565.1 uncultured Ignavibacteriaceae bacterium
AAAAGATTAAAAGAAAAATTTGAAAGCATAATGCTCAATTCAAAAGTTGTAGAGATGAAGGAAGTGAAAGATGGAATTCAGGTTAAGATTCAGGATAACGAAGCTAAAACTACTGAACAAACTTACGATTATGTTTTAATGTCAATCGGAAGAAAGCCCGACACATCAGGATTGGGATTGGAAAACACAAAAGTTAAAGTGAATGAACGAGGCTGGATAAATGTAAACAATCAAATGAAAACAGATGATCCGGATATATACGCAATTGGTGATATTGTTGGCGAACCGATGCTTGCACATAAAGCTTCTCACGAAGGAAGAGTCGCAGTTGAAGTTATTGCCGGACACAAATCAGCATTTGAACCTATGGCAATTCCTGCAGTAGTTTTCACTGATCCGGAAATTGCGTGGGCAGGATTGACAGAAAATCAGGCAAAAGAGAAAAAGATTGATTATGAAGTTGCAAAATTCCCATGGGCTGCATCAGGAAGAGCGGTTACGTTAGACAGAAATGATGGAGTTACAAAAATTTTAGTTGATCCTTCTTCGCAAAGAATACTTGGAATTGGAATCTGCGGTCCCGGTGCCGGTGAATTAATTGCTGAAGGTGTTCTCGCTATTGAAATGGGAGCGAACCTTACAGATTTGAAATTGACAATTCATCCTCATCCTACTTTGTCGGAAACTTTAATGGAAGCTGCAGAAGTTTTCTTCGGACAAAGCACCCACATCTACAGACCGAAGAAAAATTAAGTGTTTTCTTTTTTGATTCGCATTGTTTAAGAAAGCTCAATTAGATAATTTTAGCCCTCAATAAACAGAAATTTTAAGATTGTAGAAATACTTTATGACTAAACCACAGATCTGGGTAGCAGCATTTTTAGCAGCATTTATTTTACTTTTCATTCTACAAAAAGCAACAAAGAAAGAAGAAGCTCCATCACGTGATCTATCATCTCAAATGAGAAATCAAATGATGGAAGAAAGTACATCCGAACTTACTGCCGACCAGCTCATTTTAAATTTTGGATGCACAAATTGCCATGGCGGTGAATTACAAGGAACTCAAATGGCACCTGCTCTGACAAATTTATCCCAGTATTGGGGCAAGGAAAGTCTTCTTAACTACCTCAGAAATCCGAATGACTTTATGGACGAACCCAGATTTAAAGAATATAAAGAAAAGTATCCCAACCAGATTATGCCTCCTTATGGAAATAAGGATATCAAAGACCTCGGGAAAATTGTAGATTATCTTTTAGATCAATAGTATCGATTTCTGAAAGATTATCTATTAGTAATCATTTCATTAATACTCTTCAAATAATTTCATACTTTAACTGCAAAGGCTGTTTTAAGTTTATTTCTGCATAATAACGAATAATATTCGAGTTGCATCAGTAAAATAATTTATATAGTTTTGAGCATATGCTTATAACACTTTTGTAATAAACAATGCCCAGACCAAGAAAACATAGAAGAGTTTGCTGTAATCCTTCCTCATATTATTTCAAACCTCGAGGAATTCCAATGCATGAATTACAGGAAATAGTTCTCGATCATGATGAACTGGAATCATTGAGACTTGCTGACCTTCTTGCCTATTCTCACGAAAAAGCAGCAAAGGAAATGAAAATTTCCAGAGCTACTAAAGGAAGTATTGTTTAGATTGCCAGAAAAAAAGTTGTAGACGGAATCTAGAATGGAAAAGCTAACAGGATAAAAGAAAATCA
>CAZLJI010000718.1:0-1405 GCA_964559565.1 uncultured Ignavibacteriaceae bacterium
TTTAAAAATGCGCTGTTTGCAACTTTATTTTCAAGTTCTGCTGCTGTGGTTTTGTCCTGTAAAAGCTGGCTGTATAAGTCAATTGCATTTTGTACGGTGTTCGCCCATCCGCTTACCCTGTATTTCTTGCGTGGTTTGGCGGGTATGCTCTCATAAACGTATTTAAGCAATATCGCTGCATCTTCCGATAATGTACCGTCTTTTACAAGTTGTACGAAGTCAGGGCGTGGAAATGTTTTTGATAGTGGCTCGTTGATAATATCATTTGTAGTTACCTGTTGTAACCTCTGATAAGTCATTTTCTTTGCCCCTTCAATCTTTTCCCCAAAATCTTCAATCTTTTCAACCTGTTTCTGTTCCTCTCCTTTCTCACCCTTGCGATTTTCATTTTCTCTTTGCCAATTACTGACAATATTTGCACGTTTAGTAGCCTGAAAATCATTTTTCTGAGTAGGAGTAAGGTTTACCGTTTCCCTGATTGTATCTAAATAATCATCAAATTCTTTTGCATTTAATTCATCAAATTTTCCTTTGAGTAAATTATTCAAATCAGTTGAATTTATTTTTGCGTCAATCTCTCCTTTCTCTGGTGATTGAACTTCGGGACTAATAACTTCATATTCTCCGGCTTTTAATGTTTTCATACCGAAGTAATCAAAATGAAGTGTTCCGTCAGGCATTACCTTAAATTCTTCAAATGGGAATGTAATTTCTCTACCGCCTAATGTGAATTTTACTTTGTCACCTTTTTTGGGAAGTACAATCTGTATCGGTGTTTCCTCTTTCTTATCTTCACTAACAGGTGGGTGAATCTTCCATTTTTCACCTTTTTGAAATTTTTTAAGCGCTTCGTTTTGTTCTGCGTTATCGGTAACATCAAAGTAAGCGTATTCTGCTCCTAATTCCTGTGCTGCAATTATTCTGTGTCTGCCATCTTTAAAACCGATTGTTCCGTCCGGTCTGAAATATATCGAAGATGCTTCAAGTTCTTCCGGTTCTGATTGTAGAAATTTCTTTGCTTTATCAATCCTTCCACCAATTTCGTTTTTGCCTCTCTGTACTTTATAACTTTCTTCTGCATTGTTTACTACATCGGCTATTTTAAGGCGTACTAACTTACCGTTCTTTTCGGGTGTGTATTTTGCATCATCGAGAATGGATTGTATTTGATACGCTGCATCTTCTGCATCTTCATTTTCAAATACTTTATTTAGTTTCTCTAAAATATTTTCATCTCTGCCGGATAAATATTCTTCATCTAACAAAAGTTCACGTTCATATTTTAAAGCATCGGAAATACTATTTTCAATATCTTCCTGTGACGGATATGTTTTTTCATAATTACCGTCTAAGTAATTTCCATTTTCACCTAAAGATTCAGGATAACTGATAATCATTTCATATT
>CAZLJI010000718.1:1415-1731 GCA_964559565.1 uncultured Ignavibacteriaceae bacterium
AAGCGTCAAATTTTGGAACAGGAATGTCTTTATTGATTGGATTAGCTGCCTCTTTCTCCTTCTTTATCTCCTCTAATCTTTCATCAAGGAAAGGAGATTTGGGCTTGGGTAATAATGTTTTGCCTTTATCGGTAAGTTTTAAGCTAACATCTTTGCCTGCACCCCATGAATCAATGTAAACAATTTCGCTATTTATTAAATTCGGATAGTCTTTTTTGGCTTCTGCTTCTGACTTAACCATAAGTCCACTACCTTTTTTAATAACAGCATCCCAAACCTCATTTTCTAATTTAGTCCAGTTTTTACGAATTTCTTC
>CAZLJI010000719.1:0-1730 GCA_964559565.1 uncultured Ignavibacteriaceae bacterium
CCAGAATAAGATTAGTCCTCAGTTTTATATAGACTATGTGAAATCCATGGCTTTTAAGTTTATTGGAAAAATGTCTTCTGATGCTGAACTCGGTGGAAAAATAATTTCAACAAAGGATAACAACGCCTCAAAGGAACAAGCCGTTGCTGCTTTGTATAATAGTTCCATGAAAAGTTTTGTTGATGATCTGAATAGGCAGTTAGAAGTTATATTTGAGGTTTCGTTAAGATTGTCAGGGCGCAAAGAAATTTGGACAACAAAAAAAGGTTTTGCCGCTATTGGAGACATTCTGGTTAACTATATCAACGCAAGAAGAAATTCTTCTTTAATTCTCAGGTCGCCTAGGACATTTTTGGCAGTTGAAAGTGATAGTAATTCATTTTTGGCTGCTAATTATGATCGACTCAATTCTGCGAGCGAGTTATTTATTAAAGATGATAAAACTGAAATAGCATCTTTCATAGCAAATGTCTATGAGTCTGTCGCATTAGCTACTCAAAATGTTCAATACATAGGAACTTATTACGATAATCCAATTCTGAAACAATTGTTAGGGTATCTCAATTTTTACATAGATACAGCTATTAAACATAAGAATGTAGAAGTTGTTTTTCAAGGAACACGAGTTTTAAATACAATAGCTCAAATTGCTATAAAAATGGGGGTGAGGCCTATTTTATACAACATCAAAAATAGATTATTTGAGATTGCTATCTTTGGTATTCGTGAAAATCAAATGGTTATTGTTGATCGGTGCTTCGAAACATATGAATCAATGATCACTGCTTCTTTTGTTTCTGAAAAATTAGCAACATGTGGAGAATTAAAAGAAGCATTAAATAGTATTGCTCGCATCTCTTTTTTTATTCAGCAGATGATCACAAGTGGTCATTTGTTGAATAGTTACTCTGCAAAAAATAGTCTAACTAAATTTTATGATGGGTTTTATCTTCAAATTGTTGTCCTGGTGCAGTACTATAATTCATTGGAAGAGGGGCAAACAAAACAATTGTTGCGGTCTAGATTCTTGGACTTGTTTAAAGAATTAAATAGAAGTGCGCGGTGGTTATCTGAAAATCTTAAATATTCTGACAGCATGCTTTCTGAAAGTATTGGAAGATTGATTTTTAATGTGAATACAGTAATTGTGGCTTTTATAAATTCCGAGGGTTTCAAAAATGATAAGAAGGAGTTAGAAAGCATACTTACATGGAATGTTCATTTACCAACATGTTTTTTTCATCATGCAACAAAGTTTGAATTGGATTCGTATTATATGAAAGATTTAGTAGAATCTGTCGCTAAGACCGGCATAATGGTTATAACTAATTTGGATAGTAAATTTTTAGCTTCTGATGCAGTAGAAGCATTGTATTCTATAACAAAGCAATTACTGGACAGATTCGACAAGGGGTATGGATATGATGAGCCTAGGGTTATGGAAAAACTTTGCTATATTGGTGTTCTTGCTCTCATGCTTGGTTGGAGAAATATTGTGACAGAAATAGGACTGAAAATTTATGAATTTGAAGAAAAGTTCGAGGAAAAGTATTTTGCAAATTTACCGGAGGGTATTGACCCAGATAATCAGAGGATTATCGGATTACCAAGAAAGAACCAGCTAGAACAGGAGCTGTGGGAATGGCGAGATGATTTCTTTCAAGAAAGCAGAAATAGAACTAGGCAGATTTTAGGAGATGCTCGATCCATGTTGTACGACTATATAGAAA
>CAZLJI010000720.1:0-1722 GCA_964559565.1 uncultured Ignavibacteriaceae bacterium
CGCAGGGATCTGACTCAGTTCTTATCGGAGTGATCGATACAGGAATAGATTACTTTCATCCTGATCTTCAGAACAAAATTTTTCAGAATCCCGGAGAGATAGGAAATGATACTTTTGGAAATGATAAAAGAACTAACGGCATTGATGACGATAACAACGGATTTATAGATGATTATCGCGGCTGGGATTTTACCGATCGTGTTGGATTTCCTTTTGACTCAAGCGGTGGCGATTATCTTGATTGGGATAATGATCCGTTAGATGAGCAAGGCCATGGAACTTACATTTCAGGAATTGCCGCTGCCCACACTAATAATTTTACAGGAATAGCAGGCGCAGCTCCAAATATAAAACTGATGAACCTTCGAGCTTTTGATCCTGGGGGATATGGAGAAGAAGATGATGTTGCAGCCGCAATTCTTTATGCTGTTCAGATGAGAGTTAAAGTTTTGAATATGAGTTTTGGCGATTACTCATTCTCATTTGTTTTAAGAGATGTTGTTCAATTTGCCTATTCACAAAATATGGTGCTGGTTGGTAGCTCAGGAAATCAAAACTCTTCAGACCCTCATTATCCGTCTGGTTACTCAGAGGTAATTTGTGTAGGCAATTCAACACAGGATGATTTCCGTGCTGGCAATTCAAATTACGGTTCAACACTTGATTTAATGGCTCCTGGTACGCAGATCGTGACCACCGCACGAAATAATAATTACGCTTCAATCAGCGGAACATCAGCAGCCACACCACATGTTGCTGCTGCTGCCGCATTAATTTTATCGCTCGGTGACTTTACTAATGAAGAAGTAAAACAGATATTAAAATCAACGTCAGATGATATTGATGAACCTGGTTGGGATATTTACACAGGTGCCGGCCGTCTAAATATGTTTCGTGCGGTTACCGTTATTGCACCATCTGTGATAAAATTCAATCATCCCAAACAGGATTTTGCAACTCTCGATACTGAATTAATTGTTAATGCGACTGTGCTTTCACCTTTATTCTCAAATTTCAGTCTCTCTTACGGATATGGACTGAATCCTGCTAGTTGGATATCCTTAATAGAGCAGGGGAGTAATCAGTTTTCAAATGAAGATATTTTCACGCTGAGCCTAACCTCACTGCCTGATACTGTTTATGGTCTGCGACTAGTTGTTGAATTGAACAATGGCAGAACTTTAGAGGAACGAGTCAATTTCTTTATCAGCAGAAATCCTCCCATTACCGAACTAATTTCTGTCGGTCCTGCTTTTTATGGGGATAAAACTACCATACTTGCAGCGATGTACACAGATCAACCAACCGTCACCAGAATGTATTATCGCAGATTTGGTGAAGTTGATTTCAACTTTGTAACTCTTGATGGATTTACAACAAATAATCAGTTTGTTAAGTATCTTCATTACGGATTTATTCCGAAGCAACTGGTTGAACAAAATTCCGCTTATGAAATTTATTTTGAAGCAGAAAATCTAGTTGGATTAAAAACTGTGGTTAAGAATAACGGTCAAAACTTTTTATTTACCACAAATTATGAAGCTGAGTATGCAGCAGAAACTTTGCTTCCATTTTCACTTCCTGCAGGAAGCATTTATCAGGATCCTGTAAACATTACTCAGAATGAACTGTCTGAAGTTTATGTCAGAACATTTTCTAATTCAAGAGTAACTAACCTATTTAAATTTAACAATAGCAATTTTGAAGTTGTAGATTCATTGC
>CAZLJI010000721.1:0-1721 GCA_964559565.1 uncultured Ignavibacteriaceae bacterium
GAATGCTTCTTGCAATCACCGGGATATTAATTGTAGTCTTGGAGAAAAAATCTGTCGAGAAAAATAATCTTACTTTTAATAAGCTCGGCATTTTCTATGGATTCCTTGGTGCACTCGGTCAGGCAACAGGACTAATCTTTGCAAAATACGCTTTCCAAGGAGGAGAACTCAATGGATTTGCTGCAAGCTTTATAAGATTATTTTCAGCCTCCATAATTATTCTTCCCATTGCTTCAACATTCAGAAGATATAAAAATCCAATGAGCATCTATTTGAAAGACAAATATTCGGCAAAAATAATTTTGATAGGCACTATATTCGGGCCAGTACTTGGAATTACTGGAAGTCTGATTGCAATTGAATATGCAAAGGTTGGAATCGCGTCTACACTTATGGCAACAATGCCGATAATAATGCTGCCGATTTCAAGATTTTATTTTAAAGAAAAACTGGATTGGAAAGCCATAATTGGTGCATTCGTAGCTGTCATCGGTGCTGCCATAATTTTCTTAAGATAATCTGTCAGTCCAAAACAATATAGTTAATCCTTTACACATCTAATGGAAAATCCATATTGTTTATATTCAGCAGATCGATAGATAGCAGACGTATCATAATGGAGTAATCGGTAAATGGCTCTATTGCTGTCAAACTCACTTTCACTTGAAGTCCAAAAAAGACCGCTAAAAAGTATACCAGTAAATGATCCATTTGACACTCGAAGACCGCTACCTAAAGCAGAAAAACCAACCGAATCAGTTGCACCTATATTTGGACTAATCCATTGATATTCACTTTTTAGTTTACCGCCGATATCTATTCCGCGATATCCGTTTTCATTTGCTTCTGTTGGACTCATACCAAGAATGATTTCCAGTTCCTTCCACTCGGAATCGGATGGTAAATGCCATCCTTTGGGAGCTATTTTTCTTGAATCTTCTATTGCATACCAATTATATAATCTTCCATAAACATTTGAGGTATATCCATAATTTTCATAACTGCACACGGAACCATTACTGGAATTTTCCCAATCTTCAGCATTGGTCAAATTTGGAATGCTGTCGCCATTATTATATCGTGTAACTTTAAGGTTTTCTGCCATCCACCACTGACTACCAATTTTAATAATTTTATATTCATTACCATCTATATCACTGATAATATTATCAGAATTATTTTCTATTGAAGTGGAGTTTTCATCACAAGAAGTTATGAAAACAATACAACTCAGAACAATAAGAATTAGGATTTTATGATTATTCATTTATAATCTCTCCAATTATACTTCTATATGCTACCTATTAGTCATTTGAATAATAAAAGTAACTTGATACAGAATTGTCAAAGAATTGTAAAGATTGTGTAAAAACTTTATAGTCGAATTAAAATTAAAGTAGGATAGCACGAATAATTAAATTGCTTTTAAATAGTTTTTATAAGTCTCTTCATCAAAGCAAACAAATATTACTTTCTCTATAAATTCATTCTTCTCTAAAAACTTCTTCACTTCAGTAACCGCAATCTTAGTTGCTCTTTCCAGTGGAAAACGATACACACCTGTACTTATTGCCGGGAATGCAATAGTTTTAATTTCATTTTCCACTGCAAGCTTTAATGAATTTCTATAACAATTTGCAAGGAATTTATCTTCGTTATTCTTTCCGCCATTCCAAACCGGACCGACGGTAGGAATAATATATGTTGCAGCTAGTTTAAAT
>CAZLJI010000722.1:0-1721 GCA_964559565.1 uncultured Ignavibacteriaceae bacterium
TGGTTTTTCACCTATTTTCATTAATCCTAGCACAAATCCTAGCGCATTAAAACAAAGCATCGTTTAATCCGAAGATTTCATCAGTGATGTCTTAAATCATTTATTTTATAATATCACCAAAGACCTATAACTTCCTGTAATTTGAAAGGAGGTTCTCGATGTCCGGATTTTCCGATATAAGAATTGACTTTCAATTCTTTTGTTGTAAATTTGATATAAGTCATTAAATATCTGATCTATGAGAACCATTCTTGTAATACTGGTGTTGACAATTGCTGTGAATACCTTTGCTCAGCAAAATTATTTAGATTCACTTATATTGTCCAAAAAACCAAAATATATTGAAGGGATAATACCTGTTTACGTAATACCCGGATATGAAGCAAAAGCTATCTCCTGGCAGTCTACAATTACTGAAGCAAAAAGCTACTTTGAAAATAAATACAATGGTATAAATATAAAGGCAAAACTGGCAGTTCTTGATTCGACAAACTGGACAAATGAAATATATGGATATGGTTATACATATGGCAGCGAAGGATGGATCGTCTTACCTGGTGACGAGGACTTTAATGATTATGTCAGAATATTCGGAGCCTCATCATTCCGGAATGCACTTGTAAAAGAATGTAAAAAAAATGGACTAGAACCTAATGAATTACCAGAAAGTTCATTTCAATTTATATCAGTTCACGAATTGGGTCATCTTATTGTTCAACAATCAATTAAAGAAGGTATTCCGGGAGAATTTCTTAATGAAATAGTTGCAAACATAGTTGCATGGGAATTTTTCAAAGAAAATAAACCAGAGGTGATGAAAGGCCTTGAATTGTGGTTTAATGTGTTTAGAAATAACTATACCAATCCAAAATATAAGACTTTAGCTGAATTATCTCAAAATTACGGTACAATGGATGTGGCTAATTATGTTTGGTATCACTCTAATTTTATGAAGCTAGTTGAAGAAATATATGCTGTAAATGATGTTGATCTTTTACTATGTCTCAAAGAAATCAGTCAAAAGAATAATATAAAAGATATGAATATCCTTGACCTCGGATCTCTACTTGATAAATATTATAACGGTATCTTTTCAAATTGGCTAGCAAAGTATAATTAGCATATTCTGAGTGTCAGGACAACTTTCGCATACTGATACAGCATCTACCAACGATCAAGGATATAAAATTTGAACTATCTGCAAATTCAGTTGTAAAAGGGCCACTGTGTCCGGATTGATCCGGCGAAGGATGGTCAATAGCACCGCTTTTTCCAACATTTATTCAACTTGATTATCAAAAAACCACAAGAACCTAGCACAAACCTAGCGTAAAACAAAAAACCACTTACGGAATTTTCCATAAGTGGTTGATTTTCATTGTAGCGAGAGGGAGAATTACCTTCGGTGATTCTTAAGGGAGAAGCCTTACAATCCAAATCAAAACAACACCTCCGCTGCGTTGCGGTTTTTTATTTCTCAGCGTTCTGCAAAAGAAAGCAAGCTTTCATTGCAGCCCACTTCAAAATATAAATCCCGACGAAAGTCGGGATTTGTTGTTTTGATTTGGATTGTAGCGAGAGGGAGAATTACCTTCGGTGATTCTTAAGGAGGGTGCTTTACAACAAAATAAAAATGAGCCTTCGCTGCGCTACGGCTTTTTTATTTTCCTCAGCCCGCAAATTCAAGCGGAGCTTGATTTGCAGACTTCGTCAAATAAAAA
>CAZLJI010000723.1:0-1719 GCA_964559565.1 uncultured Ignavibacteriaceae bacterium
GGATCTTTTTCTAACAAATTAATATCACTTAGTATTTTTTCATTCCGTTCGATTATTCTACCACTAACCGGGGAAAGTAAACGGTGACAGAGTTCATCTTCAGTTACCAAATTCGCACATGAATCTCCCTGGATAATTTCCTCCTCAACTTCCATCAATTCGATATTAACAAGTTTTTCTATTGTCTCCAGGAATAAATCTGTGGCTCCGATTACAGCAGTGCCAACTGATTCAAGATTCATCCAGCTTAAATTACCCAGGCGTTTATATTTTGGGGGTCCCGGAACATATAAGATAGATGTTTTATCATTTCTAAATTTTGCTTCTTCAATTCCTTTTTGAACTCTATAAAATTTAATACCCCGACTGATAGCGCTGTTTAATTCTTCAAAAGTAAATGGCTTGGGTACAAAATCTATCGCCCCTTTATAAAGCGACTTTACTGCATTCTCAACTGTCGAGTAGCCGGTTATCATAATAAAAGGTGTGAGAATTTTTCTTTTCTGCATCTCATCTAAAAAAGCAAATCCATCCATTTGAGGCATCATTATATCGCAAAGTATTAAAGAGTAATCTTTGTGTGAAAGTTTTTTCAATGCTGATGAAGCATCATTATCAGAATCAACATTCAATCCTTCAGCCGTAGCAATCCTTGAAACATCATTGAGTATTACCTGCTCATCATAAATTACTAATATTTTTTCACCGCTCAGCATCTGATTTTTACGAATGATGATTTATTGGTAAAAGAATTGTAAAGGTAGTCCCTTTCCCAATTTCGCTCTCAACGTTAATTGTCCCATCGTGATTATCAATTATTCCCCAAATTACAGCAAGGCCAAGTCCTGTTCCCTTCTGCCCTTTTGTGCTGTAAAATGGTTCGAATATTCTCGGAAGATCTTCTTTGGCAATGCCGCTTCCGTTATCAGATATTTTTATTTCAACATAATCTCTCACGCCGGCTTCATCAACAAATGCCCATCGCTGCCAGTCGCATTGCGGATTGATACAGCCTTCAAAAATACCCCGAGGAGGAACTTCGAAAGTATAAACAACTGATTTACACTTAGGACAGATTGATTCTTTATCAACTACCGATATGTTGCATTTGGGACAGGATATTTGAATGTGTTCGGGAGGTTTTATCTCTAGGTCATACCTGTCTCTGTTCTTTCCATAAGTTGGATCAAGATTTACAAATCCCTCTTTACCATTTTGAACGAGCTTTAATTTAATACTTGGCTTTCCATCAATTTTAACTTCTTCATCCATTAGAGAATGTCTTTTGGAACAAACAGCATTTTTTATCTGCAATGTTCCATAGGGTGAAAGGCTGATAACCTTTGATGAAACCGAAATTGCTCCGCTTCTCTCCTGCACTGCATCTGAAGCATTGACAAGTAAATTTATGAACACCTGCTGCATCTGGTTAGAATCAATTTTGAACAGAGGAATATTCTCTTCAAGATTCTTTTCAAGCTTGATATGTTTCATAGATAGTTGATTATCAACCACAGCTACAGCGTTGCTGATTATTTCATTAATGTTAGCATTACTTTTCTTTGGAACAGATTGACGTGCAAAATCAAGAAGACTTTTAACTATTTCCCTGCTGCGTTTTGTTTCTCTTACAATCACCTTCAAATCTTCTTCAAGTTCAGGATTATTTGCTCTTTTCAGAAGAAAGCTGCTATAGGTTAATACTGCCGTTAGTGGATT
>CAZLJI010000724.1:0-1718 GCA_964559565.1 uncultured Ignavibacteriaceae bacterium
ATAAAATAGCATAAAGAATTTATTATAAATAAGTAATAGAATGTCTGTTCCTATTATGGAAATTTTAGCTTATGGCATGAGCGGATTAGTTATAAGCACTATAGCTTGTATAATATTTGATGTAGAATTAAAAGGATTAGGAAAAATCTGCTCAAGTTCAATCTTGTTCGGCGGATCATATTCAACGCTAGAAATATTATCCTGCCTTAAGATATAGCTGAATGCATAAGTAATTGGGTACTGGTACTTACGGAATGGTATAAGAATGTCTTTTTTGCTGTCTCCATCCAAATCGGCTATTGCACAAGGGAAAAAATCAGCTCCAGGCTGTGTTGCTTCATCCAGCTTTACATAGATAATCTTATATTGGTGATTATTAGGAGAACCAACGAACTTTAGTATCAGAATCAATTTCCCTATAGAGATTATGAATTCTTCTTTACCATCTTTATCAATATCATTCGCTTGTATATAATTAGCAATAAAGGAATTAATATATCTCAATTCAATCATAGCTACCTGCTCATAAGAATTAATTCCATTTGCTTCATAACATTGGAATCTTGTAATTCCTTCTACAAAATCCTGCCCACCTATCCAGAACTCAGGTTTACCATTCTCGTCAATATCATCAGTAGCTGTTTTCATATATGCATTATAAGTCGAGAAGGGATTTTGCCAGACCAAGCAATAATTATTCGTATCAATGTTTTCAATAACCAACATATTGCCGTCTCCAGTTCCTATTGCGAATTCCGAATTGCCATCGTGATCGTAATCATTGATAGCAAACCCAGATGGTGTGTCAAATCCCGTAGAATAATCGAATGTTGTACTGAAATTATTTATTGCCTCATTAAATTCACCAATAATTATTCTCGAAGGGGTATTCATATCCACAAACAGACATTCTTTTATCCCATTCTGGTCGAAATCTCCAAAGGTCATATCATTAATCTGGTTCGGCTCATAATAAAAGACGAAATCAAAATTAACCGGCAGAGTGCCAACAGTATCGCTTTTATATACGACACCATTTGATGCTAACCTTGATCTTAGATATATTTCTTTTCCACCCGTACTGCGTATGTCTCCCATACCCTGAACAAAAATCGTTGTCGTATCATAAGTGAAAACATTTTCAAATATCCCTGCATTATTTCTCTCAAATATTTTCACTGGTCCAATATGGGATATTGGTACCGTAGAATAATCACTATAACCATATAGTTCGGGTCTTCCGTTATGATTCAAATCATCAACAAACACAGGAAGCCAAAAGCTATTAGCAACTTGAACTTTCTGCCAGAAAGAAAACCTGTTAGCATAATTGGTAGTATCTATTTCCCAAACATTTATTATTGTTATTTCAACACCTTCAGTATCTGCGATTGTATTTACTTTATAGTTTAAGTTATAAGTTCTTGAAATATCGTCAGGGTAGGTTAGCGTATAAATATTTGGTGAGGTTTCTTCATATTTTCCTCCCCGTTCAACAAACTTTTGCAGTTCATACTCTTTGTTGAAGGGATTTAATTGGGCTACTAGTAAATTGCCTGCCAATAACATCAGACAAATCAACATTTTTATCATAAATCTACCCCATTTTAAAATTCCATAAACAATTTAATTAGACTAAAGTTAATAGTAAATCCAACTTTCTCTGACAAACTTGAAAATCCTTCTCTTTTTAATATATTTGCCCGTAAGTTATAAGA
>CAZLJI010000725.1:0-1717 GCA_964559565.1 uncultured Ignavibacteriaceae bacterium
GATGAGTTTGACAGAACATTCCTGAAACTCACTCCAACAATTGCAGCTATCACGACGCTTGAGAGTGAACATCTTGATACTTACAAAGACCTTGATGACATTAAAACAGCATTCATCGAATTTGCCAATAAAGTTCCGTTCTATGGATTTGTTGTTATTTGTCTCGATGAACCAGCGCTTCAGGATATTATTCCTTTTATAAACAAGACAATTTTCACTTATGGAATAACTGCTCAGGCCGATGTGAGAGCAATTGATATTGAGTTTAAAGGATTCAGCAGCAAGTTTACCGTTATTTATAAAGGAAAAGAACTTGGAAGTATTAAGCTCAACATTCCCGGTGAGCATTATGTTAAGAACTCGCTGGTTGCAGCAACAATCGGAATGGAGCTGGGAATTGATTTCGAAGTCATCAAAAAAGCATTAGAAAAATTCAAAGGTGTTTACAGAAGGTTCGAAACAAAATATAAGAATGATATTCTGGTACTTGATGATTATGCTCATCATCCCACTGAATCTTCTGCTACGCTTGCAGGAATCAGGGCTGCCTGGGATAGAAGATTAGTGGTGGTATTTCAACCACATCTTTATTCAAGAACAAAAGATTTCTATCAGGATTTCGGAAGGTCATTCCTGAACTCAGATGTATTCATTTGTACAGATATTTATCCCGCAAGAGAAAAACCTGTTGAAGGTGTTACTGGTGAGATGATAGCAAACATCACAAAAAAGTATGGTCATAAGAATGTGATTTATATTCCTGACAAAAATGATGTACCGAAAAAATTAATGGAATTGAAGAAAAAAGATGATATTATAGTAACAATGGGTGCCGGTGATATCTGGAAGTACGGTGAAAAATTTGTTGAACTGCTTAAGGAGGAAAAACATTGAGCGAACGTAGAAGCAAATTTTTTGGACTGATTGTCTTTTTAATATTGATCATTGGATTTAGCTACCTGATGATTACCGGATCAAAAGCTAGTCATAAAGAAGTTTATAATCAGATTGAAGTAACTGAAAACACATTGCTTCCGGCCAAAGAATATTTACGCTATGCCGGTTTGAGCGACTCTACAAAATATGAAGATCTGACTTTATTAGAAGTAAAAACAAGAATTGAAAAACATCCCTACCTGAGAAAAGCGGAAGTTGAATTCGATGGTGTAAACAAAATCCTGGTTGAGGTTCAAGAGAAAGAGATAAAAGCTACCCTGCTTCAAAAGAATGAATTAAAGCTTATAACCAGCGATTTAGAAACGCTTCCGCTTTTCCCCCCCACTGCTATCATGGATTTGCCAGTGATATCAGATTTAGGGTTAAACAAGAAAAAAGATTTCAACAAAGAAAAAATGGAATTTGCTTTCAGGATTATCGATGCGATAAGTATGAGCGATACAAATATCAGAAAAAATCTTGCGGAAATAAATTTAAGAAAGAGTGGTGATGTAATTTTAACCTTTACAGGATTTAAATTTCCAGTTCTGTTTGGTAAAAATGATGAAGTTAGAAAAGCTCTTATCCTGAAGGATCTTTGGCAGCAGCTATATGATGAAGAAATTATAAATGGAAATACAGAGTATTTAGATCTTCGTTACAAGAACAAAGTATTTATCGGTAAAAGAAAAACAGAATTGATAAGCGGATGAAAAAAGAAATCATAGCAGGGATTGACTTAGGCACAACGAAGGTATGTGCTGTTATAGCTGAAAGAGAA
>CAZLJI010000726.1:0-1708 GCA_964559565.1 uncultured Ignavibacteriaceae bacterium
TAATTTAACATAAAGGACGGTTTTCTGATTATCAAGCGAAAAGACATCTTGCAGAGCATTACCACTTTGTACTGCCAAATCAAGCAGGTTGGCATTTCTTTTAAATTCTATGATTCTTTTTTCCGTAATGTATAACGAATCGGAGATGATTTTAAGTTGTTCATCAATAAAGTTGATCGTATTGATGGAAGTTCTGTTCTTGTTTTCAATTTCACGTCTGATATAAACATTGGCGACTTCAACAAGATAATCCATTCCTTTTTGAACATGATTTATGGTTGTTTTGAACTCAACCACGGAAGCTCCGGTAATAATCTGTTTATAATCAACATTTGGGGCAGGCTGTTCGCGTACGTTGTTAAATTTGAACATATAGGTTTGTCCGACTAGTCGGTTGTTGTAGCGATCAGGGTCTGGAATAATGTAAAAGTTGAAATAATCGGAACTCAATTCTGTCTCCAATTTAACGGTATGATCGAGATTTATGGAAGGTGCAACATCCATAATTGTGTTATCTGCAAAACGATAAAGCTGTACATTTTCACCTTCGGCTTTTAATGTTACGGTGTTGTCTTTATTGAAAGTCAGGAAGAAATCAATGTTCAGAGGTTGTGGGATGTTTTGATCAAATTGAATGGTGAAGGGTGCTTCTTTGTATAATTCTGTTGTCAGAAAACGATCAACTTTGTAGTAGAGAACTTCAAGACCCAAATTGGCAAGAGCTTTTTTACGCATGGTTTCGGAAGTAACGATAAGCATTTCGTTCTGAAAATTCTTGTAACCTGCAAACAGTTCGAAGCCTGGCCAGAAATTATCCCTGGCATTACGGTTATTCCACGAATCGTCATTGATAAGCAAAGTAGCCGATACTACATAGCTTGGCTGGGTATATTTATTGACAAAATTGGCTATGACCAGCGATACAAAAAGGGAAATGGGGAAAAGATACCAAAATCGTATAACTTTAAATAAATACAGACGGATGTCCATTTTCTGTTCATCCTCAAGCATATAATAGTGGGGTTGTTGGTTGTTTTCCATCAATTAGATTTTTATTTATCTCCGGTTAAATATAAGATTACTGTTAGAGTAGATAGAATTGTACCTACGAGGGATACCCAGTTGCCTAACTGAAAACTTGCCAGTCCGAATGCTTTACTTGCCATTTGAGGCACATAAACTACATCTCCCGGATAAATATAGTAATAGGGTGAAGAAAGAATGTTTCTGTCTGATATATCAACTTCCTGATATTTCGTGCCTGTATCAGTTATACGAATGATGGTGATCTTATTTCTGTTACCATAAGGAGTAAGGTCGCCTGCCATGGCAATCACATCTAAAATGGTGGCATATTCATCCTGGATATTTAAAGTGCCCGGTGCCTTTACTTCTCCCAGTACGCCTACCCTATAGTTTGCCATTTTTACACTAAGTGAACCAAAATTCACATAGTTTCTCAGGCTGTCCTGAAGTACTCTTTCTATATCAAACAGGCTCATGCCTGCAACATGTATGTCTCCAAAACCGGGATAGTTGAGTAAGCCTTTATCGTTAACAGTATTGCTGCTGTAGTACATAGCTCCGTACATCTGTTGACCTAAATTGCCGCTTCCGGTACTGAAAAATGCAGCTGTTTTATCATCCAATCCTTCTACACGGATAAATAGCTCATCTCCGGGACGAATTTTATATTGATACTGTAAGT
>CAZLJI010000727.1:0-1708 GCA_964559565.1 uncultured Ignavibacteriaceae bacterium
TATAATAATCCCGTATGGTTCTCATTTCGTTTAAATTAAGAAATAATTTATAATTTTAGAACCAACCTCCTAGAAATAAGCGGAGCTTAAAATCAGCTTCGCCAATTACAGGAGGTTTTTTAGTGGAGAAAACATATGACAAAAGAAATTGAATCTACAGTTGTTGCAACGGATCAGATGAAAAGAATTCTTAGCAATGAAAACTCCACTGTCGGTTGTTTGAACAGAGGTGGACTGATTTTCAGATTAGGGAAATATCAACAACTCGGTTCACCTGAATTAAGATTCAGTCAAGGGTCCATAACGAATTTATATCGAGAATCTGATCTTCGAGATGTTACACTGCCGATTATCGAAGTGCCCAGAAGTATAACTTATGAAACATGCAAATCCGATTTACAACTACTTAAACGAGGAATTCACCCTACAACAAATACAACCGGTATCGAATTTGAGGGAGATTTATATCGAAAAGGTACTAAACAATTGATGTCTACCCACAATCCGATTATTAATCCTGTCGAGAAGGATCCACAAGTAGAATTACATGATTTTATTCTTGAAAGATCTACTCAAATGATTGATGGGCAATATCCAAAAAATGAAGTTGAAATTGCAGTTGCTCTTGGACGTGCAATGACAAGGGCTTATGATCTAGCAGAAATGCTTGGTGGGTATTATGTCCTCTCATCCGTTCCGGAAGGTGGAACTTGGTCTGACGGCATCGTTACAGATCATCCATATCTCCAACACTATGCACCATTTGTGAAACGCGCGGCCTATGCGAACATTCACAACATTCCTCCTGAAACATCTTCGGTATATGAAAAAATGGGTATAGATTTAAGGTCTGAATTATCCAATGGGAACGAACTCAATTGGCCGATGAACAGCATACATATTCACAATGGAGTGCCTGTATACAAAAACGGAAGATATGAAGTCATTGATATCAGAATATCTCTTGTAAATTCCCACATTAGACAAACTAAATTTTCGAAATGTGTTGGATTTATGCTTTATGGCACAAGACACTTTTATGGACATGACACAGCTTTGAAAGATGTCAGATCTATTACACGAAGGATGCTCTCAACTACCCATGACAATACAATTCCATCCACGGAAGAAGAATATATTCAACAAGCTTTCAAACAATTGGAGGATGGTGATATTCCATCAACAGAAAGATATCCAAAGTCTGGTCAGCATGGTAATGCAAGAATACGCGCAAAAACAGTTGAGGACATAGGAAAAAGTTCTTGCCCCGACTTACGTGCAGTATTGGCTGTTGCATTCGCTGAAGAAATCATGGATACAGTTTCCAAGGAATTGCTAGTAGAAACGGGAGGAGATGAAAATTTAGCAATAGAACTCATGTCGAATAAATATCCAGGGGTATTGGAAAGCCAAAAAAGTTTAGGAGAAAATTCTGAACACGAATGGGATGTCAGATTCAATCGACATGGCTTCAATGATCAGGAAATATCAAGCGCATATGATTCATCCACGAGATTAATACAAGAGATTGGTGAACGTTATCCGGCTTTGAAAACAAAAGCTGAAATTGTTGTTCATATGATGGTATCTATTAAAAAACCGGCTATTAATCATGATCTTCAAAAAAGACTTGGTCTGGGCGCTGATGAAAGATTTGATCCCAATTTACCAACTGAAGGTTTGGTTGTTGATCACAAAAAGGACTATT
>CAZLJI010000728.1:0-1707 GCA_964559565.1 uncultured Ignavibacteriaceae bacterium
ATCTCTGTAAATAATGGTTTGATATCAGCCAAGGCTATTGGCAGACGCAGACTTGTTCACAGGGGTGAGCTAGCAAGACTGATTACGGAAGGAGTTACTAATAATGGCAGTAAGAAAAAATAAGTTTGGGACGTACTCTACAGATGTATATGATGTGAACAATAGAAAGATTCGTCGGAACTTCAAGTTGAAAAGCGATGCAACTGCATTTGAAACTAAGTGCAAAAACGAAAAACGAGAGATGATGCTTGTGAAAGCCGCTCTCAGAAAACCTGAGATTGTATTTACAGCAGCATTGGATGAATTCCTGAATACAAAATTACAACTGCAACCAAAGACAGTGGGCAAGTATTCATTTATCATTCAACAGTTCAAGTCATTTGTTGATTCTCAGGAATTGGAGTATGTATCTGAATTTACTCCAGATCACGCAACCAGGTTACTTCTTGAGTTAACGAAGGGAAAAGTAGCTTCGGATACTCAAGAGGTCGTTTATTCAAAGCCGAAAACAGTTAATGGGTTCCTTGCTGTTATCAGGGCTTTCTTTAACGAAGAAGTGTTGAAGGATCACATACTTAAAAATCCACTGAGACATATTAACAATTTGAAGGTGGAAAAAGCTAAGCCTGAATATTATACTGAGGAAGAATTGAAACTCTTTTTCAATCAGGAAATGGATCCTGATTACAGACTATCTTTCCGTGGTTTGCTTTACACGGGTATGCGAATCGAAGAACTGGCAAACATTCATTGGGAGGATGTCGATTTTGAGAAGCGACTTATTACTGTAAGACGCAAACCTGGCTTTAAGCCAAAAACGTCAAACTCAGAAAGATCAATTCCTATTGCTCAACCTCTTTATGATGATCTGGTAAAAGCACAACAGAATAAAAAATCTGACACATATGTCTTTACTTCTGTTGATGCTAGCAAGGTAAAAGAAAGAACGCTGCTTGATGTATGTAAGAGGATTTCAAGAAATGCTGGTATAACCAGCAGGGCATTCTTGCATAAGTTCAGGCATACTTTTGCTACACATCTTGTCAGAAACAGAGTCCCACTGGAACGTGTTCAGAAATTGCTTGGACACGCTTCCATAACAGAAACTCTTATATATGCACATCTAATACCTAGCGATATGCACGACGATGTAAGCGTGCTTAACGTGCTAAACTAATCACAGGCCACTCTACCCTGAGTGGCTTTTTTATTTTAAAAGGTGAATTATGAAATTTATTGATCTAATGGAGATTGTTCAGGATGAAAAATGCTCTGAAGAATATTTACGAAGTAGGGGAGTATTAAAAACGTTTACAAGCTGCAGTAACTGCAGCAGTGATAAACTTGGATTGATAAGAGGGGACAGATGGAAATGTTATAATTGTAAATCTGAGTGGACCAGGAGGAAAGACAGTATACTTTCATTAGTACGAATGAAATATTCTGAGATCATTCTTTGTATGAAATTCTTTGAACTTGAAATTACTGCGGAGGAAACTGCAACTCAATTGAAAATAAATTATAAAACTATAGTCCTGCTGTATACTGAATTCAGAAAATGTCTTAGTGATTTTGATACAGTTGTATTAAATGATTTCTCAAAAACTATGAAAGGAAGTGTTGGTAGTATTTCAATTATTGTTGATGAAGAAATTGTTAGTATTAATTTCAACACTAATTTACTAAGTATAAAAAATCCTAATATCA
>CAZLJI010000729.1:0-1707 GCA_964559565.1 uncultured Ignavibacteriaceae bacterium
AATATTGAAATCGCTGAAGCTGAACTAAACCAGTCAATGCTGGAAGTAAATTCGCTCGGGAAGAAAATCGAATACGAAGTCATCAATTCTTATAACAATTTAATCGAATACACAGAACAATTAAAAACGATTGAAGAATTTGAATTCCTCTCAACAGAAGAGATTATTAATACGGCGGAGTATTCCTATGAAGCGGGAGAGATGAGTTTATTAGAGGTAATCGATGCGCTCAGGGCATTCACTGACGCATTCAAATTAAAGAATGAGCTTATAATTAATTATCACAATAGTTATTACCAATTGGAAATGGCAATTGGTAAGGAGTTGAACCAATGAAAAAAATATTAAAATTAAATACATCATTACTGATAATGCTTAGTCTGGCTTATTTTGGCTGCGGCGATCATACACACGATGAAGAAGAGCATCATCACGAAGCTAACTCAGTGACGATCTGGACAGATAGTACCGAATTGTTTATGGAATATCCACCGCTTGTTGTAGGGCAAGAATCAGCCTTTGCTGTACATCTCAGTAATATGAAAAACTTTACACCTATAACTGAAGGCTCACTAGAATTGATTTTTACAGAAAGAAATTCAGGAAAGCAGATAAACTTTAATAGTAATGCACCAAGTCATCCGGGGATATTTCGACCTGTGGTTAAGATGAAGGAGCCCGGAACGTATAAGCTAGTTTTAAGACTTAACAGCAAGCAAGTTTCTGATGCTTTAACAATTGATGATGTAATTGTATTTAAAGATACCAATTCAATCCCGCACGAAGATGAACAGGTATCCGGTGAAGAAGAAATATCTTTCCTTAAAGAACAGCAATGGAAAATTGATTTCAGAACTGAGCCTGCGTCATTACATAAACTTAGTGGTTCAATAAGCGCTGTCGGTGAATTAGTACCAAAACCTCAGATGCACGCTGAAGTTCCTGCGCCTGTTAATGGAATTATTCTGGCTGATCAGAATAATGTTGTGCCCTCTATCGGCACCTGGATAAAAAAGGGAACCGTTCTTGCACTCATTTCACCTCCGGCAAATACGGATTTCGGTTTTATTAATATCAGAAATGAGTATCTCCTCGCAAAATCGGATTACGAACGTGCACAGAATCTTCTCGAGAAGAAAGCTATTTCAGAAAAAAGATTTCAGGAAATTGAACTGCAGTACGAAGCAAGAAAAGCCAGCTATGATGTTATAGCAAAACAGTTTGATATGAGTTCATTGGATACTGAGGGAAGCAATGGACCTCATTTTCATCTCATTGCTCCAACAGATGGATACTTAGAAGAAATTCATTTCCATCTTGGTGAAAATGTAACAGCCGGACAAAAACTTTTCACAATCAGTAATCCTGCAAGAGTTTTATTAAAAGTAAATGTTCCGGTATCAAAAATAAATCTTGTGCAGTCTGCAAAAGATGCTTCTTTCAAAGTTGAAGGCTATGATGAGGAATTTTTAGTAAGCAAATTAAACGGAAGATTAGTCTCAATCGGCAGTATCGTTAATGAGCAATCACGCACAGTTCCTGTCTACTTTGAGATTTCTAATCCTCAAAACAAGTTAAAGATAGGGATGTTCGTTCAGGCAGAAATTAAAGTTGGTAAAGACACTGAAGTTCTGGCAATACCTTCATCCGCTGTATTTGAAGAAAACGGGCAAGAGATCACCTACGTTCATCTCGAAGGAGAAACAT
>CAZLJI010000730.1:0-470 GCA_964559565.1 uncultured Ignavibacteriaceae bacterium
ATACATGGCAGAATAATGCTGATGTTTATGTCAATGTAACGATATCTGATAATAATCTTACGTATGGGTTTATCGACTGGCAGGATTCACTAGTTGGATGGTGGAGAGCAGATCTATTGAATAGTTCAGGTGATGGAGTTATAGATGAAAGTATGTATGGAAACAATGGAACGTTAAATGGTGATGCTAAGGTTGTTACTAATGGCAGGTTTGGGAAAGGGTTTGATTTTGATGGTAGTGGGGATTATGTTTCAATTACTGAAGATGATAATGATTTTGATTTTGACACGACTACTGCCTTTTCTATCTCCTCATGGGTTAAGGCGACTGGTTGGCAAAGCACTATTGTCGCTAAAATTGATGCTAGCGCAATAGGATATGCTATCTTAATTCAGCCAGACGGAAAAGTATCTTTTAATTTAGCAGATACTTTTGTAGAAAATCCAGCCGATTTTATAGCTCTTCACGAG
>CAZLJI010000730.1:480-1707 GCA_964559565.1 uncultured Ignavibacteriaceae bacterium
TCACGTTCTGACAACATATGATGGTTCAGATGATGTTACTGGAATGAAGATCTATATAGATGGTATCATTGTAGCTGATACTGACAATAGTAATGATGCCTTGGGAAGTATAATCAATAACCAAGGATTACAAATTGGGTCTACTCTTGGTTTACTTTATGATTTTGTTGGTTCAATCGACGAAGTCATGATCTTCAACAGGTCGCTTTCTGCTGAGGAGATAGCTGCGCTTTACAACACTACCTCCAACAGGCTCTACCATAATTTTACTTCAGTCTCGGATGGGACATATGCTTACAAAGCATATACAGTTGATGTAGCAGGAAACAAGAATTCAACAGAAACAAGGAATGTTACAGTAGATAGTCTGGTTCCTTCTGTCAATTTCACCCTTCCTACGCCATACAATAATTCTAATATCAGCACTTCTTATATTCCGATCGGCGTGACTGCTGCTGATGCGAATGGCGTTATGACATTTGTCGATTTTGATGATTCTTTAGTTTCCTGGTGGAGGATGGATGATACGAACCAATCACTGGGAACTTTAGGGGCTTATGTAATAGATTATATCCACAGGAACAATGGGACTGCTGTACTTCAGGAAAGTATGGTTCTAGTGTGCAATTTGATGGGGATGGGGATTATGTTTTAATCTCGAATTCAGCGAGCCTGAATTTTACCAATAAAAATATATCCATTTTTTCATGGCTTAATCCTATTGATATCACAGGCAGCTCTTATCCACACCTGTTTTCAAAGAGATCACCGGAACAAAATATAAGATTTATCTATGATTACGCAGATACAGGCAGCAAAAGCAACGCTATGCGCGTTATCTTAAACATAAGTGGCTTAAGGAAAGATTGTGCTGTTAATGCAAATCTTGTTGAAAGCGGATGGAACCATCTAGGTTTTACATATGACGGAATAAATGTTACAGTATATATGAATGGTACAGCAATCGGAGCCTGCAATTATCCCGGGAATTTGCTTATCGATACAGCCAGTTTTGCGATTGGTGCAGATGCCCAGGGAACCAGTTATTATGCTAACGGCTCAATCGACGAAGTCTTAATATTCAACAGAAGTTTATCAGCTGAAGAGATAGTCGCCTTATATGCTAACCAGTCTAGTAAATTCCTAGATACAAATATTTCAGCTGCTGAAGGAACACATTACTATAAAGCCTATTCTCAAGACCTGGCTGGAAATGTGAATGTCACT
>CAZLJI010000731.1:0-1706 GCA_964559565.1 uncultured Ignavibacteriaceae bacterium
TGGGAACATTGAAGGTTCCTCCGCTCATGACCATTACCCCGGCTTTTTCTTTTTCCTTTTCGCCGATTCGTCTTGCAATAATTGCAGTTACTGCCATTGATAATCCCATTCCGATTGAATACAGAAGGAATAAATAAGTTTCAGTAAGTCCAACAGTTGCAACTGCAGAAGGACCAAGCTTCCCAACAAAAAATATATCAACCACCGCGAATGTGGATTCCATTATTAATTCAAGAATCATCGGAACCGCAAGAAGAAAAATTGCTTTGCCAATTTTTATTTCAGTGTAGTCTGCTTCTCTTCCGCGGATCGCATCTTTTAATTCCTGCCAGAGAGAATTATTTTTCTGTTGCTCGGTTTTGTTCTCCACCACTGCTTCGTATTCCGTTCCGTCTCTCAAATCATTTCCTATTGTCTGTCGTTAAGTTATTTGGTTTGATTGCAATTTAACTTTTTACTTTTTCTCCGCAATCTCTTTAAGTACCTGAAGTGCTTTAGGCCACATGCCTTCAAACATTTCTTTATACTCATCATTAATGTCCATATCAACCAACAATTCTGTTTTGCCTTTGAGATCTTTGAAAGTGTAGTTTTCAAATGCGGGGGTCCATTTCTTCACTTCTTCACTCGTTGTATCTTCTACGCCGTCATTTATAATACCGAGGTGTTCAATAGATATATATTCATTGAGTTTATTTTCTGCTATTTTGCTTACCATGCCACCTTCTTTACCAGTTTCGGGATTGGGACCTAAGAAAATTATTTTTGATCCCTTACTCCAATCTCCTTTGTAGTATGAGCCTTCACTAAAAGGTGTTGTCCACAACCTATAAGTAGCGTCCTCAAGCATGGTATTCCATACTTTTTCTTTTGGGGTATTGATTGTAATTGAGAAATTTAGTTTTTGCATAGCATTACTCCTTATTTTTTCTTCTGATTAATTTTTTCAAGATTTTCTTTCACTCTGTACTTAACAATTTTTTTTATTAAAGATAAAGGCATCGGCTTATCCAAGGGAAACTGAACAGAACCTTTTGCCGATTCATACTTTGATAATTCCGTTTTGAATTTTTCAATGCCGGCTGGAGTTGGATAAAAGCCAATGTGATTTTTGAATGCAGCAAAGTGAACAAGGTTTCCGTTTAGCTTGAATGTTGGTATCAGGTAGCTAATAGTTTCTTCTGCATCGGGTGCAGACTCTTTGATCGTTTTTCGTACTGTTTCTAGGATTTTTTGAATGTCCTTTGGAAAAGTTTTGATGTACTCATCAATAGTTTCAAACTTAATCTTTGTTGAATTCACATTAGCCTCCTTGTTCTATTCATTCAATTTAATTTTATTATACGACCAGGATCACATTTCCAGCGGTTGAAGAACGCTTAACCGGTTTCCTTCAGTATCAATAAAAGAAGCATATAAACCGATACCGGGAATATCCATTGGTTCGTTCAAAACTTTTCCGCCGGCATTTTTTATTTTCTTTACGGCATCATTAATATCATCGACTGCAATTACAACTGAAGGATGATTTGAAACCGGATCCTCAGTTTTCTGATAGAAGCCTCCATTAATTGCTCCTCCCATTTTTGGTCGACCGGTTTCATCGGATTCGGCTGTTGTTACAACAACATACTCGCCCATTTCCGGTCCGAGCTGTTGCGTTTGCCAGCCAAATACTTTTGTGTAGAAATCAGACATTCGTTTTC
>CAZLJI010000732.1:0-1706 GCA_964559565.1 uncultured Ignavibacteriaceae bacterium
CTAGCTTTACTCCTGAGCAATTAAATAATAACACAACTTATTATTGGAAAATTGTGGCAAAAGATAATCAGGGCGCAACTACTTCTGGTCCTATCTGGAATTTTACTACTCAAACTGCTGTGGTTAATAATCCACCCAGCCAGCCATCAAACCCAAACCCGGTTAATGGTGCAACTGGGAAGCCTGTCAACTTAACTATGACCTGGACTTGCACTGATCCTGATGGAGATCCATTAACTTATGACGTATATTTTGGAACCAGTAGTAACCCTCCGATTGCTGCAACTAACCGAACAAGTGCAAACTTTACTCCAGCACAATTAAATTATAACACAACTTATTATTGGAAAATTGTTGCGAAGGATAATCAAGGCCACTCTACTTCTGGTACGGTTTGGAATTTTACGACTATAAATCTGGATACTACTCCACCGGAAGTTATAAATATAACAGTAACTTTAGCTAAAAAAGTTACTGTTAATTTTTCGGAAAAATTAAATCCGGCTAATGCAAAGAACAAGAACAATTATCTTATCTCTAATAATGTAATAATCAACTCAGTTAGTTTATTACCAGATTCTTCAAGTGTCTTAATTAAAACATCCATACAACAAAGAAATCGAGAATATTCAGTAACAATGACTAACATCGCTGATAAATCCGGAAATTACACTGATCCAAATCCTAACGTAGTTTCATATTTTCTACCCAGGAGAGGACCCGGGTATATGATTATAATTCCCGTTAATAAAGTGATTACAAATAATTTCGATCTGAATTTTCTTCCTGAAAAAACTGTAGATGGTAAAGGAATGGAATCGCCTGAATCCAGATGGCAAAGTTCTACTATTATGCCAGATACATTAATATTTGATTTTGGTAATGAATCTTCATTAGATAGTTTAAGAATTTCATTCTATGAATGGCAATCCAATAGAATTTATAAGTACTCTGTTAATTGCTCGGTAGATTCTATGAAATGGCATTCCATTATTAAAAATGTGTGGTCAGAAGCAGATGAATGGACAGAAATTGAATTTGATTCAACTTCTGCTCGGTACGTTGAATTAATTTTACAAGAGAGTAATGAAAACACTATGGCAAGTATATGGGAAATCGAATTTTATGGTCCTGATAGATTTTATAAGATGAACAATGGGACTGAATCACCAACTTCGTTTATGCTTTCTCAAAATTATCCAAATCCTTTCAATCCAAGTACGACTTTTAAATATTCAATTGCGAAACAATCCATTGTCTTAATCAAGATTTACGATTTAATCGGTAACGAAATAGAAACATTGGTTAATGAAGCAAAACCGGTTGGCACTTATGAATTAACGTGGAATGCAAATAATCTCCCCAGCGGTGTTTATTTTTATCAACTGCAGGCAGGTGATTTTGTAGAGACTAAGAAAATGATTCTGATGAAGTAAATTTATTTTAAGACTTTATTTCGCCCCTATCAATATAAAATAGATAGGGGCTTTTTATTTTTCTTTACATCGCGTCAATAATTAACAAAACTATGTCAATAATTTTAGACCCAAACAGAGCGATTATATTACTATTTATAGTACTCATCTATATGGATGATACAAAATCGTAATAAATACCACTTCCCTACTTGACTAGCATGATACTTCCTCTTTAAAGATGTAGTCCTTTTTTCATCCTTTCGCCCGATTGAATTGCTGTCTATCTCT
>CAZLJI010000733.1:0-1704 GCA_964559565.1 uncultured Ignavibacteriaceae bacterium
CGATTGGAGTAAAAAATATGGCTGGGTTGAAGATAAGTTCGGATTATCCTGGCAACTAATATTGGCGGAAGATGACGTAAATCAAAAAATAGTCCCCTCTCTTCTTTTTGTTGATAAAGCTTTTGGAAGAGCAGAAGAAGCGATAAAATTTTATACATCAATATTCAAGAATTCAAAGTTAGAGAGCATTTATAAATATCCTGATAATGAAAAGGCAGTAATGTACAGCGATATTAACCTGGAAGGGAATTTACTTGCAGCAATGGATGGGCCAGGCGAACATGGTTTCCAATTTAATGAATCAATTTCTTTTGTGGTGAATTGTGAAAACCAGGAGGAAGTTGATTATTACTGGAATAAACTTACTGCTGATGGTGGCGCAGAAAGTATGTGCGGCTGGCTTAAGGATAAATTTGGTGTTCCCTGGCAGATTACCCCGGCAATTTTACTCAAGTATATATCAGATAAAGATCCCCAAAAATCTCAGGCTGTTATGCAGGCAATGCTTAAGATGAAAAAGATTGATGTTTCCTTGGTGGAAAAGGCATATAACAGTATTTAACTAATAAAAGGAGTGCTTATGAAATCAACAAAAATCACGGTCAGCGCAGAAATTTCTGCAGATACAAAAAAAGTCTGGGAATACTATATACAACCCGAACATATTACAAAATGGAATTTTGCTTCAGATGAATGGCATTGTCCAAGTGCTGAAAATGATTTAAGATCTGGTGGAAAACTTAAGAGCAGGATGGAAGCCAAAGATGGGAGTGTTGGGCTTGACTTCGAAGCAACGTACGACGAAGCGATTGATCAAAAGAAAATCACTTACACAATGTTGGATGGAAGACGAGCAACAACAGATTTTGAAAATTCCGACAGTAAAACAAAAATTACAATAGTCTTTGATGCTGAAACCCAAAACTCAGTTGAGTTGCAACAAAACGGCTGGCAGGCTATTCTTGATAATTTTAAAAAGTATGTTGAATCGAATTAACTTAAGGAGGTTATATGAGAAAATTAATAATGTGGAATATCATTACACTCGATGGTTATTTCGAAGGTAATAAGAATTGGGATCTGCCTTTTCACGAGTTGGTTTGGGGAAAAGAACTCGAAGAATTAAGCCTTGAACAATTGCATTCGGCAGACTACCTGGTTTTTGGGAGAGTGACCTACGAAGGAATGGCGGAATACTGGACAAAGGCGGAAGAAGAGAATGCTAAGATGGCTAAACTAATGAATAAAATTCCGAAACTCGTATTTTCTAAAACATTGAAATCCGTCGAGTGGAATAATTCGACTCTGATTAAAGAAAATACTTCTGCTGAAATTTCTAAACTGAAAGCTCAAGGCAATGGAGATATATATGTGTTTGGCAGCGCCAATCTTTCAGAGACATTTATCAACGATAATCTTTTTGATGAATACCGAATTGGAATTGCCCCGGTTATTTTAGGCAGTGGAAGACCTCTTTTCAAACAAGGTCTTTCTTCCAAAAATTTAACTTTGATTTCAACACAACAACTATCGAATGGCGGTGTTGTTTTAAAATTTACTAATCAAAAAATGTCTTAATCAAATTTGAGGAGGAAAAACTATGTCAAACATGAATCCCGTCGTACATTTCGAAATGCCTGCTGAAAACAGAAAACGAATGTCTGATTTCTACACAAAAGTATTTGGCTGGCAAACGCAACAGCT
>CAZLJI010000734.1:0-1701 GCA_964559565.1 uncultured Ignavibacteriaceae bacterium
ATATCCAGTACAATAAGGATAAGGAAATTAACGAACTTAAACTGATGTTTTTTACAGATGTTGCGCATGAATTTAAAACTCCGCTTTCTCTGATTGTCGGGCCGTTAAACGACTTGATTCGCAACGATATAACCGATAATCACCGCAATTTCTGTTTTAAAATAATCTCAAGAAATACAAAAAGAATGCTGTTTCTTGTCAGTCAATTGTTGGATTTCAGGACATTGAATGCCAATAAGAATATTCTTAAAATTTCAGAAAGTGATCTTTCAGAATTTATTTCTCAAATAACAAAAGCATTTCTTTGGCAGGCAAAAAACGAAGAAATAAATTTCAATGTCATTACTCCTGGAGTATTAAAATGTTTTTTCGACAAAGATTTAATTGAAAAGGTGGTTTACAATCTGCTGTCAAATGCATTTAAATACACTCCGGCAAATGGGATAGTTGAAATTGAAGTAAAGCCTGTATGGAACAACGATAAACAAATTGGCAACATTATCATTCGTGACAGCGGCAAAGGTATTCCGAACGAACAAAAAGGGAAGATTTTTGAACGCTTTTTTCATGGTAACGACCGCTCTTCATCAGGCATCGGACTTCATTTAAGTTATAGCCTGATAAAGGCACATAAAGGAGAACTGAATGTTGCTGACAGCGCTTATGGCGGCGCCGAATTCATCATCACATTTCCGGTTTCAGCAAGCAGTTATGAAGATTTCGAATTTTACGATTCAAACGGGCAAAAAGTGGTTGCAGATGATTTCCTAGCAGAGATAGAAGCATCCGAAAAAATGATTCCCGAAGAACGTGAAAGCATTCTTATTGTTGAGGACGATCACGATTTAAGGGCGTATTTGAAAAATTGCCTGCAAAAAAAATACAAAGTACTGGAAGCTCATGATGGAATTGAGGGTTTAAAAAAAGCGACTGCCAATTTACCGGACATTATAGTTGCTGACGTGATGATGCCGGAAATGGATGGTATTGAAATGTGCAAAAGAATCAAAGCTAATCAGGAGACTTCTCACATCCCTGTTTTAATCCTGTCTGCCAAAACTGCACAGGAACAACAAAACGAAGGACTCGAAGCCGGTGCCTGGGATTACATTACAAAACCGTTTAATACTCAATCCGTTTTAAAGAAAATTGACAATATAATTGAATCCCGGAATAGTTTCAGGAATTCAATTTTTAATCCGGGTTTAGGTTTTGAAATGAAGAAGCATTATACTCCATTCGACCAGAAACTCATATCGAAAGCAATTGCAGTAATTGAAAACAACATTGGCAATGAAAATTTTTCGGCAGAAGACTTCTCAACAGAAGTTGGATTTAGCCGGATGCAATTACACCGTAAGTTAAAATCGTTGGTTGGCTGTTCCGCGACCGAATTTATTAATTCCATCAAAATTAATTATGCTACAAAAATGTTCGACAATGGCTGCGACCGCATCAACGAAGCTATGGAAGCAATTGGAATAACCAGTTACTCTCATTTTAATAAACTATTTAAAAAGATAAACGGGAAAACAGCTTCAGATTATATTGCGGGGAAACGAACAAAAGATGAATAGGCGTTATATTCTTTCTGAAAAGTGCATTTAGTTATATAAAACGGAGAGACGTTTAGTTAGCGAAAACAGACTTCATGGTTTGTGGCTGCCCCCTGCATCATTCCATTCAAAACAAGCCCGCCCT
>CAZLJI010000735.1:0-1701 GCA_964559565.1 uncultured Ignavibacteriaceae bacterium
AAGTCCGAAGAATAAAATAAGGAAACTTATAACAGCAAATGAAACAGAATAAAGGAGGAGAATTATAATGTTTCTGAAATTCCTTAATATGGGATTGTCTTGCATCTGGCAGAACGCTTACAGATAAGTCTTTACTTCACCGCCGCCAAACATAGCCAATCCTTTAATATGCAGAGTCCTTGATTGATCAATTACAACACTCGGATTTCTGATAGCCTTATTTGAAAATCCGCCAAGAATTGAAGTTACATTTATCACAACATCCCACTCTTTTGGAAGGATGATGGTAGTCCCGCCAAAAATACAGAGCACATCTAAAACATTATTACCCTCAGCAAGCTGGCAGTTTATAAGATTTATTTCTGACCCTCCGAAGATCGCAGTGATATTTCCTCCCTGAAAATTATTTGAAGAAATAATTTTTGTCCCACCTCCGAAGATGGATACATCATCTATTTTATCTCTATTAACTTTTGATGTGTCGGAAGAGAATACTGAACCCGAATCAACTTTTCTTTTTTTAAGAATGATATAGATGCCGAGAACAATAAAAAAGATTGGGATTATTATACCACCATCATAATCAACCTGTGGGAAAATTCTTGGAACTAAAAACAATGCACCTACACCACAAAGCACGCCACCAAGAAATTTCTTTTCTGTATTAACAAGCACAAACAACCCAATGACTAACATTATGAATGGCCAGGAAAACACAACATTAGTAAACCTGAAATCAAGAACATTCATTGTATTCAAGAGAAATAATCCACCGAGGACAATTAATATCCCCCCAAGTAGAACCCTTTTATCTATACTATTTTTATTTTCTGACATTTTTTGCTCCTTTAATTAAATCTCAACCAAAACGTATGCAAAATAATAAATGTATGAAAGAAAAAATCGGTGAGTTGTGGAAAAAGCTCGGTGAAAGGGAAGGTTTATGAGTATGGTTGTATGAATGTATGGTTTGGTATTTCCATATATCCATACACTCATACACAAGATTGATTTATTAGGTTACGCTTCCACTTCGATTAAATGAGCTTCTTTAACTTTTTCAAGAGCTTGTTCAAGATCTGCAATCAGGTCATCAACACTTTCGATTCCCACTGAAAGTCTTACGAGCCCATCAGAAATTCCACCTGCTAATCTTGCTTCTTTGCCCATCGAGAAATGAGTCATGCTTGCAGGATGCTGAATCAGAGATTCAACTCCGCCAAGGCTTACTGCTAATTGGTGAAGGTGAACTGAGTTCATAAGAATTTTTCCTGCTTCAATACCACCTTCAACTTCAAATGTAATCATCCCGCCATGACCTTTATGCTGTTTCAATCCAACATTATAGTGAGGATGACTTTTTAATCCAGGGTAACGAATATTTTTTACAAGCGGATGCTGCTCAAGCCATTTAGCTATTTTCTGAGCGCTCTCACAATGTCTTTGCATTCTTATTCCCAGTGTCTTTAATCCACGATGTACAAGAAATGAGTTGAATGGATCAATAACACCACCAAGCTGGTTGAGTGTTTTTCTGAAATGTTTGTAAGTCTCCTCATCTTTTACAACTATGATTCCACCTACAACATCAGCGTGACCGTTTAAAAATTTTGTTAAGCTATGCATTACGACATCGGCACCAAGTGCAATTGGATTTTGAAGAGCAGGACTCATAAATGTATTATCAACAGCAACCCTTGC
>CAZLJI010000736.1:0-1700 GCA_964559565.1 uncultured Ignavibacteriaceae bacterium
AAGAACGTCCAATAACATCTTTTTTTACTCCCTTTGCTAACCAACCATATTTACGATCTTTTGCCTTGTATCCAAACTGCTTAAAAACACCAGGCGCAACACAAAGAATATTACCTTCTTTGTCTACTAATCCAAGCTCTTCTAATCCTTTCAAATTTAAATTATGTTTTTCAGCATAATCAGCAAGCTCTTTAATATCATTATTTGGCGACCAATCATCACCCCAATATTGTGAAATTGGAGTTCTTCTACCACATGAATTTAGATGATTGCAACAAATATGAGCTAATCTACCTGCCTTGTAATAAACATAAGCATCTTTATTGCAACCTGGACATGAAACTATTGCATAATCGCCCTTATCTTTTGGACTAAGGCAGGCTATTTTCTGTAATATTAAATCTTTCATAAAATTTCCTTTTTTTTAGGAGATTATTATGTTATAATCCCATTATGAATTAGATTATTTATCAATAAGCCAAGATTCGCACTCTTGGCTTGTTCTTTTTTTTACTCAACTTCTTCCTCTTTTTCCTCTTTTTCATCATCTTCTGGCAAGTTATTTAACATATTTTGTATAAAATTCGCCTTTTGAATTTTCAAATCAACATTTTCCTCTTTTAAATTCAAGTTCTCTTTTTTAAGCCTATCAATTTCATCTTTCAACTTCTCATTTTCATACTTAAGATTAGTTATTATCTTGTCTTTATGTGCAAGCCATTCTCGCATACCTGTTGTTTCTATATCTTCAACTGGACTAGGTTCAGCAAACGTCTCTTGTTTCAAAAAAACTTTTGGAGCTTCAATTTTTGGCTTTTCAACTTCTCTCGCTTTCGCTTTTTCCAATATACAATCCTCTGAAAGTTTGAATTTGACTTGATTTATGACGATTCCTGGTGGGAGTTTTGGAAGTTCGAGGGGAGGGGTAATTTTATCAGAAATGATATTTTTACCTCTTATTGGAAGTTCGAGGGGAGAGGTAATTTTACCAGAAATGGTATTTTTACCTCTTCTTGCTTCATCCACGTCTTTCACTTTTTCTTTGCTTACACCAACAATATTAGAAACCTCTTTTTGTGTTATACCAGCATTTCTCAATGTTTCTATAGCTTCAATTTCGACCTCTTTTCTTATTTCTTTAATTTCTGACGTGTTTTCGCTTACCCATTGTTGGGATAATCCTAAAACTTTTGCTATTTCCGATTGACTTATACCTCTCGCAACTTGGCGTTGTGCGATTTCAACTTTAGCTTCTTTTGTTAAATTTCTACGCCCCAGAGAACATCTTTCAATGTATGTTCTCTGTTCCTCTAACGTCATATCCTTTTTTATGATACATGGGATTACGCTTTTAAATCCCATTTCCCTTAATACTGATAGCCTATTGTTTCCGTCAAGAACCCAAAATTGAGTAGGTTGGCCATCTGGTTGTTCAGGTTTTTCTATGACAACAAATGGTTGCGGTTCAAGCTCTTTTTCCATTTTATTTCGCAACAACTCTCTTTCATCATCTGAAAGCGGAGGCAAAAGTTTTTCATTGTCTGGATGTTTTTCAAGAAAATTTATGTTTATATAGCAGTCATTTTCTACATATTCCAATATTTTTACTTCTACTTCTTCCACCTCAGACTGTGCAGCTGCACTTAATTTTTCTTCCATTTTTTTATTAGAAAAAGAAATTGTAGCCTGCTTCCAATCAT
>CAZLJI010000737.1:0-1698 GCA_964559565.1 uncultured Ignavibacteriaceae bacterium
CGAGGTGGAAAGTGGAGCCGAAAATGTAGTGATTATAAAAACTGGTGAGGATTTAGATGAAGTTTCAGACGGCATTCAGAAAAAAGTAAAAGTTGAAGTTGAGGACGGAAATAAAACCGTTACTGTAACGACAAAAGAAAATGGTGAAGAAAAAACAGAAGTTCATGAAGGTAAAGAAGCTGACGAATATATCGAGAAGATGAAAACCGAGAACAAGGATTTTGATATCTCAATTGAAAGCAAAGCTGACGGCAAAAAGGTAAAGAAGATTATTATCGAAACAGAAAAAGAAGCAAAAAATTAAGAAAGAGAATAAGATTATAATAGGGGCGTTGGCATATTTGTCAGTTGCCCCTTTTCGCTGTTCAACAAATTTCACAAAATCAAATCCTGTTATTCCTCGCAAGACTTATTAAGAGCAAATCTTTAATTTATTTCCATTTATTATAGTCAAATGCTTATTTTTGAAGAAAAATAAATTAGGGCTAAAATAAAATGGATATCCACGCACAAGGCCAGCTCCGAAATATCAGTTATTACGAAGCCGATAGACGAAGCAAATACAGGGCTTTAATAATTCTCGTATCTAGTTTGCTAATCTTCGCATCTTCTGCACTTGGATTATTTAACTGGTTATCCGATTTTACATCATCATTTCTTGAGTCGAATCTTGGCTTTACTAACAAATGGAGTAAATCAATAGGACCTGAGTGGTTTGTAGGTTTGAATAAAGATGTTGCAGCACTTGGTGGGTTTCCTTTACTTTTTATTTTTCTGATAATTATCATTATTTATTACAAATTACGCAAACAGTCACGAAGATTATGGAGATTGCTGTTCATTATGGTTGGAGGAGGAATATTAATGCTTGTTACCAAAACCTTTTTCGCTCATGAGATTCCCGATGACCCAATTGAAATTGTTACGAATTCTATTTCATCTTTTCCCAGCGGACATGCCATGATGGGAACAATTTTTTATACGACACTTGCTGTTACCATTTCACGCAGACAGCATTCTAATAAAACGAGAAGATTCACATTAATATCAGGAATTGTTATTGTATTATTAATTGGAATAAGCAGAATACTTCCGGGAAATCATTCCGTCGCAGATGTATTTGCCGGTTGGTCTCTTGGTATGATCTGGCTGTGTTTATGCTGGATTTTAGAAAGAAGAATTAAGAAACAACTCAAGAAAGAAACGGTGGTGGTTGACTAATAATTCAATAAGTGAAGTGCTTAATCGGCTCACCCTTTTCACCGATTTCTGTCATCGCTTCAATGCCGATGTCAAGATGCACATCAGAATATTTTTGAGTTACTTCTTTATCTGATTCTTCGGTCTTTATACCTTCTGGGAGCATTGGAACATCTGAAACTAATAGCAATGCACCACGTGGAATTTCATTTACTAATCCAACTATAAATAGCGTTGCTGTTTCCATATCGATGGCAATAGTTGAAAGCTTGCGAAGATAATTTTTGAATTCGTCATCCCATTCCCAAAGACGCCTGTTGGTTGTATATACAACACCTGTTCTGTATTCAAATCCTCTCTGGGCAATTTTATCTGATACGAATTTGTGAAGTTTAAATGAAGGAAGAGCAGGAACTTCAGGCGGTTTGTAATCGTTACTAGTTCCCTCACCTCTTATTGCTGCTGTTGGAAGGATAAAGTGTCCAAGTTCTGTAGACT
>CAZLJI010000738.1:0-1692 GCA_964559565.1 uncultured Ignavibacteriaceae bacterium
TGTTGGGTCGTAAGTAACTAGTAGTTCGCCAGCTGTTGACTCGCGATTTCCCAATACTGCAAAGGGATCTTGCAAAATATTTCTTGGTCTGCCAGGAGCTGGAACATCACCCGGAATTGGTCCTTCAATTGGTTTCTGCCACAAGAAGTTCGGAGAAATCTGAAACTCACCAAGTGTAACGGCTAATCCGGAAAGAAAATTATAATTATTTCCCAGTCCGCTTCCTTTTAATCTCCAACCTGTAAATGTTAGAGACTGATTCACTCCGCCATCAGCAACTAAACCTTGAACGGCTCCTTCAGCATACCAATTCCATCTACCGCTTGAAAGAGTGATCTTTGCCTTGCCACCAAATGCATCAGAGTCTTTAATTTTATCCTGCAGAATTAAATAGTTGCTTTCATCACCCGAAGCTATCTGAAAAACATCACCTGATTTAGTGCTGCCCGACCATATGCCACCCACTTCAAAACCGAATATTCCTACTTTGGATGAAAGATGTAATGTTGCTCTTCTTGTTTGCGGAACAGGTATTGCGAAGGAACTTACAGGTCGAGTCGCCTGGTCTAAATCTTCATGATAAATACCAGTGATTTCAACTGGTCCCAACTCACGTCTGTACTTCAATAATATGGCTGGATTTGCACCCCACCAAAGTTCTGGTCCGAATGCAATTTTTAGTCCATCAAGAAAATCCTTCCCAGCTATTTCAAAACCGGACGGGGTTAAACCATTATATATGTCTATATTGGGTCCATAATTTGCTTCCGGATATAATCCGAAAAAATCACCTTCATAACCCCAATGATAATGACCAGTGCGGTAGAATGCGTCCAGTTTAAATAATGAGTGATCCCATTCTACGCTTGCTTGATAGACCGCTACTCTCTCAAGTCCGCTTAAAGTAACTTCACCCCTTTCTGTTGCAACAGGAACTGTTATTGGTCTTCCCCGATTCTCATAAAATATTTCATTGATTGGATTATCGGGTACGTTACCCAATACGTTTAAGGCTAATCTACCTGTTAAATTAGGTGCGGGGTTCGCTTCGAATTCTGCAAAGAATGATTCCATATGATCAAATCCCAAGAAAGCTGGGAATACTGTGCTTCCTGGCTCTTTTTCATCCGGTGTACTTATCTTATCTCCACCGGTGCTGTAAGTTTCAAGCTTGAGATATAATCCGCTAAGACGAATCAGACTATTTTTTGATGATTCAAGTGCTGCTTTGTCGCCTCTGGCTTTTAAGAGGTATTCCGCTGGAACCAATTTATCAAAGTGATATTGGATAACTGCTGCATCAACGTTTTCATCATAAGGATTGATTTTGAATGCATCTGTTAAAGCATAATAAGCAGCACGCGGATATAACTCATATAAACCATTTGCATCCGTAGGACCTTTAGCACAAATACCAAACCACTCTTCATTCATATTATTCTCGCCCTCAATATAATCCTCGCTATATCCACCATTCGACCAGGAGGCGTGAGTATCATGTACATCTAAATTGCTGTCCTGTAAATATTTCCACCAACCATCACTAAACTGAAAAGTCATACCTCCGATTGAAATTTCAGTTTTGTCATTATCATAAGCGTGTTGAAAAATCTCTTTCCAATTACCTAAAAAATATTTTGTTTGCATCAGCTGATCTTCCCTCATCTCAACGGCATTAAATGCATCAGCTCC
>CAZLJI010000739.1:0-1691 GCA_964559565.1 uncultured Ignavibacteriaceae bacterium
TAAGGCTTTAAACAAACTCTGCCAGGATGAGTTGAAGGGTCACCGTAATCTCTTCGGTAAATCCTCTCTTTCTGAATTAATTCATTATGCAATCGGAGATACCCTTGTTGACAGCGAAAAAGTCAGGAATGATATGCTCAATTACCTGACTATGCAAAACGGTCTTTATCAGATTGACAGCGGCATTTTATTTGAACACACACCGAAAATATTCACAACGAATCTTCTGCCTTTTGATTATGATCCTGATGCAAAGTGTCCAAGGTTCATGCAGTTTCTTGATGAGGTTTTTGAAAAAGATCAGGATACGATAAGTTTTGTGCAGGAAGCTGTTGGTTATATTTTTCATAAATCGATTCCGACACCGGCAGTCTTTTTTCTTATAGGAGCCGGCAGCAACGGTAAATCTGTTTTTATCAATACCATCTCAAACCTTGTCGGAAAGGAAAATACCAGCAATGTCAGCTTCAATCTACTTTCTGATGAGACCTATATTCTTGAGCTTTATCAGAAAATGTTAAACATATCCGGTGAGACTCCACGTACAAATAATATAGATACTGATGTTATTAAAGCTGTAACTGCCGGTGACTGGGTAACAGGCAGAGAGCTTTATAAGCAGCCCATGAAATTCAGGCCATTTGCCAAGAGCTTTCTTGCCATGAATGCGCCTCCATCAATAAAAGATACATCTCACGGAATGTGGCGGAGAATCTGGGTCATAACATTTCCCAGAAAGTTTGATGAAGATGAAATGGACAGGCAGTTGGAACATAAACTCTCACTTGAACTATCCGGAATTTTCAACTGGGCTCTTGAAGGCTATAGCAGGTTGAAGGGAAAAGACTTTGCATTAAAAGAATCCGGGTCCATGAAGCTTGCCAAGAAAGATTACAGAAGCAGCACTGACGGTGTGAGAGGCTTTATAAATGAGAATCTTACCTATTCCGATAATCATGATGACAGGCTCAAGTATAGTGATTTGTATGATCAATATCAAGATTACTGTAAGGCTGAAGGGGAAAAAAACATTGAGAAAAAATTGGATTTCAGGAAAGCTCTTGAAGATATGAAATATAAAATTGAAAATTCTAAAAAAGACGGTAATCAGGTCTTTGTATTTCATGTAAAGCTTAAACCTAAGAATAAAGAATAAGCTTATCAGAATTATTATAATAGGTCTTTTCTTCCCCTCCCCAAAAGTAAAAGAGAAACACTATTGCTATTATGAATTATTAAATTAAAAAAAGATTAGGTTTTTTACATGAAGTATTAATCCTCTAAATAGAATGTTAAGAATATTTTATAACGAAAGATTAACAGATTAATAATATATGTATATAAAGATTTTTGAAGATTATTTATAAATATTTATGAATATATAATGATAGAGAAATCTGTTAATCTGTTAATCTTTTACCTTAAGAGGTTATTCTTATTCTTTATCCTGGATTAATACAGGCTTTTATATTTAATCTAAGTTTAATCTAGTTCTTCTTGTATAAATTGTAATAACATTAAATGTTTTCTTCTTTTTGGGGAGGGGGAAAAAGCTATTTATAATAGAGAATAGTAATTGAAGTTATAAATAGATATGTTTTTACAATCAGCTAAATAATTCTCAATCTCTCGTGGTTTAATAATCCAGATACTTCCTATTACTTCTTTAAACAGAGATCTTCTATATCCTT
>CAZLJI010000740.1:0-1689 GCA_964559565.1 uncultured Ignavibacteriaceae bacterium
GGGTGAATGATTTAAAAAATTCAATATTGAATGGAATTCGGTTCAAAGGCTATCAGTTTTTGGATAGCGACAGGGAAGTTAAGGTGGCACTATTCCTATTAAATATCTTCAGACTGATTATTATTGGTTTCGCTTTGTATATCGCTTTACCATTAGTGTTTAGTCTATTTCCCTGTACTCAGGGAATTGCCAATACGTTGATCGATTGGGTACTCACTCCCTTGAAACGTGTTTTTGGAGGATTCGTGAATTATCTGCCAAATCTGTTTACTATTCTGGTAATCGCGACAGTTACTCATTATGTACTCGAATTTTTGAAATTTATTACCGGTGAAATTGAAAGCGGCACATTAAAGATACCTGGCTTTTACACAGACTGGGCTAAGCCTACTTTTAACATTGTTCGATTTCTGATGTATGTCTTCAGTTTCATAATCATATTCCCTTATTTGCCTGGATCGGATTCTCCGATTTTTCAGGGTGTTTCCGTATTTGTTGGTATCCTTTTTTCCTTAGGTTCATCATCGGCAATTTCGAATGCAGTGGCAGGATTGGTGATTACATATATGCGGCCTTTTAAGTTGGGTGATCGGATAAAGATCGGAGATGTTACGGGTGATGTGATTGAGAAATCTTTATTGGTCACACGCGTAAGAACAATAAAAAATGAAGATATCACGATTCCTAATGCTGCTGTGCTTTCAAGTCACACCATCAATTATACAACAGCTGCCCAACAACTGGGACTCATTCTTCATACCAATGTAACGATCGGATATGATGTGCCATGGAAACAAGTCCATGAGTTGTTGATTCAGGCGGCCTTAGCAACAGATGGCATTCTTCAGGATGAAAAAAGGAAACCTTTTGTGTTTCAAACTAGCCTCGATGACTTTTATGTTTCGTATCAAATAAATGTTTACACAGACCAATCTCATAGAATGGCCTCCATTTATTCAGATATCCATCAACATATCCAGGATAAATTTAATGAAGCTGGCGTTGAAATTATGTCTCCTCATTATAGATCAGCCCGTGATGGAAATATGACTACCATACCAGGATATTATCGTGCTAAAGATTATCAATCGCCAGGATTCAACGTTGTTGTAACGAATAAGCCAAAAGAGCATGAACAATAATTGATACCGTATTGAACTATCTGGAAATTCTGTGATACTTGCATAAACAGATCTGCTTTTATTCGGGTAGATCCTCATCTCAATTGTTGGAAAATTTGTTCGATCACAGATTACAAAATGTATATTGGATACGAATATTGCGTATAAAGCTTAAGCAGCAATTTCATTCTGTAGTTATGTTTTATTCATCATCATTGTCATCGTATTTTATATTCGGAGCGTGAGTGGACTTTCCGTAGTACTAGGCGCAGCGGATGCGGGAATTGCAATCGTTCGATTAATTTTAGGCACCGTGATGACAAAAGTAACGGAGGTATCAAGTAAAGATGGCACAAATACATCGCAGATAATGACCACAAAAAATAATATCGAAAACACAACTACAAACTTGATGATCACGCTGATTTTTAGTGATAATTGTATCGATTCTATCATACCATATCTAGTAAATTATTAGCCATAAAGAATAGCCAAAGATCATTTATATACCGCTATCCTTAAGGGAATACAACAGACTGAGAAGGTCCAATTAGCATCATCTCTATTT
>CAZLJI010000741.1:0-1688 GCA_964559565.1 uncultured Ignavibacteriaceae bacterium
ATCATTTCAACCATTCCATCTACATTTCTATCTGACATAATTGCACCAGCGAATTCCATTCCTAATCTTTGAGCAATTGAGGAACGGACTTGCTCAGGATTTAATATTTCTCCTTCAATCTCCGCAGATTTCAATACATCCAAAGTTAACGTTTCAAGTAAAGCTTCATCTCGTAATTCAAATCCCAGAGATTCCATTTTACCAATTAATCGTCCTTGTAAATTTCTCGCTTCGCTTAGAAAATTAAGGAACTCGTCAATATTCCATGTGAAATTTGGCCAATTATCTTTCTGATGTATATAATATCCCATTCGTCTTAAAATTTGCATCAAATATACGGTTTATTCGTCGCAACTTAAAATATTCGTTGCATTATTTGCATTCAATAGACCGTTTATTCGTTGCACGATGCTCTTTTATGCTTGCAGGTATCGTTTGGCGGAATGTTTAGTTGCCGATTTCGAAGCACTTTCCTATCAAGTTACAACTACTTTTGATACGAGCTGTGCTGCTCAAATATGCACTGCACCGGCAATTGACTATACCGCGAGTTGAACTAAATCCCGACTGCGCGGGATAGCTTTTTCAAAATTACCCGATTCTTCCTGTAATTTGTCTGTCCGGTCAGTTTTAAACCAGCTGTTTTAACCAGCACAAAAACCTCCAATACCTCAAAGAATGCATATCATCAAATCCTTTTAGGATCCTCAAAAACAATCACTAAGTACATAGCAGAATGGATGCGGTGCATTGAGCGAAGCCGAAATGCGGTGCATTGAGCGAAGCCGAGATGTAGTTCAACATGCCTGTCCCGTTTTATCGGGAGAATAATCGCCGGGTTCCAGTTAGCACGGGACAGGCATTGCAGACCGCTCATATTCCTATTTATTACCTGCTGGCATATTATTTCATTTTCTTCAATTCATAATTTGTACTTCTTCCGCCTGCTAACTCTTTTTGTAATATATCCTTATTTATCAAGTCATTAATGTCTCTGATTGCTGTGTCTTTTGAACATTTCGTAATCTTAGCCCATTTCATTGAAGTCAGTTTACCCTCAAATCCATCCAGTAATTTGTTTAATACCTTCTTCTGTCTCTCGTTAATTATTGTCTTTGAATTTCTATTCCAGAAATCTGCTTTTAACAAAACTCGTGTAAGAATATTATCGGTTGCTTGTAAAGCATTAATTAAACAGCTTAAAAACCATTTTATCCATTCGGATATGTCAAGGTCTCCTTTTTGGGTTATTTCAAGAATTTCGTAGTATTCTTTTCTTTCTATCCTAATCTGAGCAGACATACTATAAAATCGCTGTGTACTTTTATCTGATTGAGCTAATAACATATCAGTTAAGGCTCTTGTAATTCGTCCATTCCCATCTTGAAATGGATGAATTGTCACAAACCAAAGGTGAGCAATTGCAGCCTTTATTACTAAATCAATTTTATTTTCTTCGTTAAACCATTTTATAAAACGGTTCATTTCCATTTCGATTAAATCAGCATCGGGAGCTTGAAAATGAATTTTTTCTCTCCCCACAGCACCCGATACAACTTGCATTTGTCCAGATGTATCTTTTCTCCAATCGGCAACTGTTATTTTGGAAATCCCACTTCTACCCATTGGAAACAATGCTGCGTGCCAATCAAAAAGTCTCTCTGTTGTCAATGGATTAAAACAATTTC
>CAZLJI010000742.1:0-1688 GCA_964559565.1 uncultured Ignavibacteriaceae bacterium
ATCCCAACGAATGGTTCCGGTTAAGCGGTCAATTTTAATAGTGTTATTCTCAGCATATTGCATTGTAACATTGTTAAAAAACCAACATTCTTTGTCATAATCATACAACATTTCACCATTTACCGTAACATTCTGATAAATTGCTACAGGACCAGCAGCTACAACATGTTGTTTAAATTCCATTTTATCATATTTCTTTAAAATCACAGTGGTGGTTTTCCCATTAATAGAACGAGTAATACTTACAGCATTTCTTTGAAGAGTATCCAACCAGTTTGATGGACGAGCAAGAGGTTTACCTTCAGCAGTTCCTCCAAATTTACTAGTAAATCCTCCAGCATTACCCATTGGTAAAATGGAAACTTCAAGAGTTCCTTTATCATATTGATATACACCATCAGAATTAATAGGAACGGTTCCAATCATACGTCCAACGTTTTTAGTTTGAGCTGGATTTCTTGGATTCACCACATCGCAGTTAATATCATACTTTAATATTCTAGGTTGAACCACTCCTTTGCTAATCCAGCCGTCAATAAGTTGTGGTTGATCCGTAATAGTTCCTTGAAATAATGCTGAATTCGCTACATTGACGCTCATTGTATAGATATCCACAACTCCTTTGACGGGGGGAGAAGTTTTACGAGAAGCGTAATCAATATTGATGGTTCCCTTGACAGGGAAATTAGTTTGTGCTACTGTTTGAAATCCCAAAGTAGCAAGAATAGTTAAGGAGATAAATGTCTTTTTCATATTTTGTATTATTAGTTTGTTTGTTTGTTGTTATTGTTGAATTTCTGATTGATTATATTGGTTTGAATTCAGTTCGGTTCTTCCACACCCCACAAATACATAAAGGATGATAAGAACAAGTAATATAGTTGCCATTGAAATAAATTTGAATTTCATATTGTTAGTTTATGGTTTAATGTTTTTAAGATACTGCAATTTTTTGACGATCTGATTGTTTAGGATTATGTTCAGAATCAATGACTCTATCAATTTCAATCTTTTCAGTTTTCTTGTCATCCATAAGAGCCACTTCCAAATCAGCAAATGATTGATTTAATGCAGTTTGAACACTATCCAATGCTGTTTCAATACAAATTTTATCAAAAGCATCTCCTTCCATCTGACCAGCAGCTTCATTCATAGCCATAGCAGCACATGCCATCTTCCATTTTCTATCAGTTCGTTCAATGGTTTTAGAAAATTCCACCAATTTTTCTTGAGCGTCTTGATATTTTTGTTTTCTTAACTCAAGAAGTTGTTTCATCTTTGACAATTGTTCTACATAAGTTTGTGCATCTTCAAGACCGTCTTTGACATATTGTTTAACTTGGTCAGAAAACGACAAAACTTGAGCGGCAAATTTAGAAATGTTTGCTTTATAATCTCTAAGAGCGGTTTCTTTTTCAATATATTTATTTTGTAAAGTTTCTACAGGATTCTTCATAGCTTCAGCTTTAATAGCTTTAAGTCTCCAGTTGCCAACTTTAAGAGCAAACCACGGAATCATATTAACGGCTACAAACGATAAACCAGCAGCAATTGTCAATCCAATTATACCACCTATAGCGGTTAAGACGAATGGGGCCACAAGGAATCCAACTGCTCCAACTCCCAATATTTTTATAATGGTTTCAATTCTTTGTTTTCTTTGTTCCGGTGTCAATTGAGTATTCATA
>CAZLJI010000743.1:0-1687 GCA_964559565.1 uncultured Ignavibacteriaceae bacterium
ATAGTTATCAGCCAATAATTGATTCTAATTATATAGTTTCGAAGTGTGGTACAGGTATATATAAATCAATTGGTGCAAGCCCTATAATAAAAAATAATATTATTGAGTTCATTCAATATGGTGTGGAAGGAATTTTCTTATCAACTTCAGATTCAGCAAGGATTTATAATAATTTAATACTAATTGGGACAGGACAAATTGGTATTGATAATAACGATGTGCAATATCTAGAAGCAAATAATAATTATATAGTTGGCCGCGAAACAATTTCACCTCAGGGGATGTACGTATCGAGCTGGAATACGGTTAAAAATAATGTAGTAACCAATACAATTAGAGGAATAGTTGCAGGTAACCCACAGAATCTTGTAGCAAAGTATAATAATCTTTGGAACAACGAAATCAATTACACTAACCTTACAGCAGACACAACAAACCTCTCAGTTGACCCGATGATAGTAAATGACGACACAACGCAGGGAGAATTGGATTTCCAACTTCAGAAATATTCACCATTGATAGATGCAGGCGATCCAACTATTCTTGACAGAGACGGAAGCAGAAGTGATATCGGGCTTTATGGCGGTCCTTATGGCTGGACATACACTTATGAGGATTTAGCTCCTCGTCCTCCTCATAATGTTACTGCCACAATAGAAGAAGGACTTGTAAAACTAACCTGGAATAAAAACACAGAAGCAGATTTCTCTCATTACAGGATTTACAGGGATACAGTTACAATCCTTATCTACGATTCAACAAAAATGATAGCAGAAACACCTGATACATTCTACTACGATCAGCTTCCACCAGTAAACCACGAGACAAGGTTTTATTATGTGATAACAGCATTCGACAACCAGGGAAACCAGAGCTACCCAAGTGAAGAGATAAATGTATTGGTAACAGGATTAGGAGAACATCCCCCAAAAGGATATGACGGATTCAGACTGCTGGCAAATTATCCGAATCCATTTAATCCATCAACAAAAATTCCATACAGGTTGAAGGAAGCAGGATATGTAAAGCTGTATGTATATGACCTGAAGGGAGAACTGGTAAAAGTATTAGTCAATCAATGGCAGGAGAAAGGATTCTATGAAGTAGTCTTTCACCCAACATTGGAAGAAAGAGGAAAGATAACATCGATGGAAGTCCCGATGGGAAAGAGATACAACCAGATGTCGAGTGGAATATATTTGTATACGATACAAGTTTACGATGAAAGAAACATCCCCGTCTTCAGCGATGCAGAGAAGATGATACTGCTGAAATAACATTCCAGTTGTCATTCTGAATCCCAACACAGTTGGGATGAAGAATCTGAGTTATCACGTGAAAGATTCTTCGCTAAGCGCTCAGAATGACAAAAAGAATAGTCATTCTGATGGAGCAAAGCGACTGAAGAATCTATTAGAGTATGAAAGATTATTACATTTACATAATGACAAATCAGTCAAAAACTCTCTACACGGGAGTTACAAATAATTTGATGAGAAGAGTTTATGAGCATAAGAATCAGCTGATTGATGGGTTTACAAAAAAATATAATATCCATAAGCTAGTATATTTTGAATTTTTCAATAATATTGAAGATGCTATAAGAAGAGAGAAGCAGATAAAAGGTTGGATACGAAAAAAGAAAATTGATCTGATTGAATCCATGAATCCCGATTGGAAAGATATA
>CAZLJI010000744.1:0-1686 GCA_964559565.1 uncultured Ignavibacteriaceae bacterium
CAAGAATCAGGACCGGTATTTTTTCAGGAATAAAGAACGAAGAGAAACGATTGTTATCCTGCAAAATATCATCTTCCTCAATTTCAACAAGAGCTTCGCTGTTACCGAAATTCTTCGCAGATGCTTCAAGGTTTGCGGTTTTTGATTCGCCGGATTTAAGATTAAGGCTTTGCTGTGCTAATCTTTCGCCATCGATGAAAAGTGAAATGACAAGATTATCTTTTATTCTGTCAGAATAATTTTTAACTGTTGCATCAAACTTAACCGGTTTATCTTTCTCAAAAATCTGCGTGTTAATTTTCAAATCATCAATTCCAAAGTTGAAAACTTCTTTGCCGGAATAACTAAATGAATACAGTCGTACATGTTCACCAAATTGCTCTCTGAGATCTGTGATTTCGTTCTCGAGTGCGAGTCTTCCTTTTTGAAAATCGGTAAAGAGATAAATTTCCTTGTTGAAATTTTTTGCATCGCCGATTAATTGTGCCGCTTTGATAATTGCGCTGTTCAGTTTACCACTTGAATGTGAAATTGAAACTGCATCAACTGTTTGTTCAAACTTTGAGCGGTTTGATGTCAACTCAATTTCATCCTTCTGATGAGAAACTAATATTAGTCCAAATTCATCACCCTCCTCAAACTGCTTCAATAAATCTTCTAATGTTTCTTTTGTCTGGTTGAAATAAGAACCATTTTGATCAACAACCGACATACTGAAAGTGTCGTCGAGAATAAATACTGCTGTTGTTTTTGCAGCGGAAGTCGTTCCCCCAATTGAAACACCGACAATTGTTGGTCTTGCAAACGCAGTTACAATGCATAAAATAATCAAAACACGAAGTGCAAGAAGAAGCCATTGCTTTATTTTTATTTTCCTGATTTTATTCTTCTGAAGTTCTTTAAGAAACTGAAGAGTGCTGAACTCAATTTTTTTCAACTTCCTCAAATTCAGCAAGTGAATTATAATGGGAATAGATGCAGCTAAGAGTCCGAATAATATCGCCGGGTTAAGAAACGTCATTCAGTAAAATTTATTATTAATGAAAATTCAATAACTGAAAATAGTAATAAGACAGGCCTTATTCTATACAGCATTTTTTCTTATAGTAAAATTTTAAGATTTCTCAAATATTCTGAAGTTACCATTCTGATGTGGATTTATCGGGAGAAGAATCACATCACAAATCTACATCGAGATATTTCGTACCGGCTATGCGGGAGCCAATATAACAAATCCTGATCTTTTGGGGGATTCAAATTTTTATTTCTTGGGATTTCATTGATCGAATGATATTATTACACGTGATTTCATTTTAATTAAAAGAAATAATGGGCGAAATACTCAAAAGACGATTAAAGCAGCAGAAGTTCAGCAGCATTGAACATGAAGCACTCCTTAATTTGTTCATCGCTTCGAATTACCTTCATTCTAAACTTGATACAATTTGCAACAGGTATCAAATTACCATTGCACAGTTCAACGTTCTTAGAATTTTAAAGGGTGCTCATCCCGAAGGATATCCCCGCGGAGAAATTATCAGAAGGATGGTTGAACCTGCACCTGATGTTACCAGACTGATTGATAGGTTAGTTAAAGATGGATTTGTTGAACGATACAATACGAAAGAAGATCGAAGACTGTCGCTTTCACGAATTACGAAAAAAGGGACAAACCATCTCTCAAAG
>CAZLJI010000745.1:0-1682 GCA_964559565.1 uncultured Ignavibacteriaceae bacterium
ACATCATTGTGCGCTTCCACTTCCATTGGGGGGTTTAAGTCCTCCTCTTGTTCAGCCTCAGCGGGTTTATTCTTTAACTCCAGGATCTCATCGGATAGAGTGTCCATTCTTCCCTGAATCCATGTTAAGGCTGTTAAAACCGCAGAAATTCTTTCGTTTTGAGTTTCTTCATTTAAAAGGTTTGCATCATTTTGGAGATCCTTAAGTTTATCGGATAATTCATTATATAAGCTTTCAGCCTGATCAATATCACCATCTTTAAGTAGAACATCCAATCTGTTTAGATCTTCATTGAATTGATTTGTATCAGCCTCAAGAGACTCAATCTCTTCAGTATTTTCGGCAGAAACCCCAGCCACTTTCGCCTCTGCAGGCTCTTCTGCAATGTCTTCTGGAGCCTCCTTTTTAAAACTGGCAACTTCTTCAGACGCTGGTTCTTCCGGCACTGCCTCTTTAATTAGATCTTCCATATCACGTTTTTTCAACGATAAAGCAATCATCTTGGCCTCAACATTTTTATATTTATCCTGATTTGCAGGATACTGATCAGCCAATTCCTTAATCTGGTCGTTTAATTCTTTTATTGAAACATGAATGCTATCAAGTACTTTATAAGCCAGATTTGCAGCATCAAGATCCTGATTATTCACGTGCTTTCTGATTGAAGCACATTCCTGATCAAACCTCTCTTCCTTAGCCAAAAATTTATCATATAAGTGATCAAACTCATTAGTTTCGCGGGCCGTGTCAACGTCTTCAGATGTTACACCTGCAACTTCCCCTTCAGGGTTAGGTACCGTCTCTTGTTTAGGTTCATTTTTTGTTGCTTCTTGTAGATTTAATTGATTGATTTCTTCCTCAGTGTTTTCAATTATCAAATCCGTATCATCAAGCAGATCCACACCCTCCGAAAGAACATCGGCAAACTGCTGTCTTTCTTCGCTTGCATCGAATTTGTTTTGCTGCTCCTGCATTATTGTCTTTTGTTCTTCGGCTCTTTCGTAAAGCTCCTTTGCTGCAGCCAGTTTATCTTTTATTTCGATAAGGAGATCGGCGGAAGGCGATTCATTGAAATCGCTGATATGTGCCCGTATTTCTGATGAAGCTATTTCTGTGGATTTTTCACATAAATCTTTAAGCTCAGATAAAGCGTCGTTGGCTTTTTCAAGCGACTCAGAAAGCCCTTCACTAACGCCTTTAACTTCCTTCTGCGGTGTCAGTTCCGGCTCAGGTTCAGCTTCCGGTTCTCTTTTTATCCCGATTGTGATATTTACCGAAATTCCTATAGCGGCGAGTGCTGCAATAATACGATTGCGATCATCTTCCGAAAATTCTTTCAGTATTTTTACTCTTTCTTCATCTGTAAGCATCTTAACAATATTTACCTGCTCCTCGTCAGATAGTGATTTGAGAATTTTAACCTTCTCTTTCAGATCAAGATTTTTGAGTAGTTTTACAATCCTTTCACTTTCAAAGTCTTCAAGAATTTTTGTAATATTTTGCTGATCAAGGGTTTCAACAATTTTTTTGATCAGTTCCTGATCGGTGCTTTCCTTGAGAATTTTTGTAATCTGGGCTTCATCCAGATTATTGACAATCTTTTTGTTTGTCTCGTTGTCTGAACTTTCTTTAAGTATTCTTGAGATTGTTTGTTCGTCCAGGTTGTTTACGATTATCTTAAT
>CAZLJI010000746.1:0-1291 GCA_964559565.1 uncultured Ignavibacteriaceae bacterium
AAAGCACAGATTCTGGCAGGAGACAATAAAGAATACTACATGCAGGTTCTTACCATGAGGGCAGATGTATACTATCGTATGAAAGATTATAATAAGGCATTTGAAACTTTTGATGAAGCTATAAAATTGAATAATGAGGACCTTACTGTCCTGAATAATTTCGCCTATTATCTTGCTGAACAGAATATAAGACTTGATGACGCAGAGGAGATGGCTAGAAGGGTAATTGAAAAAGAAAAAGATAATGCAACATTTCTTGATACTTATGCATGGGTGCTGTATAAAAGAGGAAAGGTAAAAGATGCTGCTAAAATTATGGAAAGCATACTGGCAAAGGGGATAACTGATAATGCTGAATACTTTGAACATTACGCTTATATCCTTAAAAGTATGAAAAAGTGTGATCAGGCTATTGAAAACTGGTCAAAAGCAATTGAAATAGATACTACCAGAACACAGCTGAAAACCGAGATCGAGAATTGTATAAAAAAGTAGTTATATATCTGATTTTAATTACACTTTCAGGCTGTTCCGTATTTAAGAAGCAGAGTAATTATAGTATTGGCGGAAAGGAAAAGACCAATACGGAATTTCTTATAAATAGTAATTTAACAAACAATTCATTTTATATTCAGAAAGCAGAAATTGAAATAGATACAGACGACGATAAAAGTAGTTTTCTGGCATCTCTTAAATTTTGTAAACCTGATACTTTTTTAATTAGTATAAGAGCAAAAACAGGGATTGAGGCTGCTCGTATTTTTATCACAACGGACACAGTATTGATTAATGACAGAATAAACAGAACACTATATTTTGGATCTGGAAGTGATCTGAGAAATAAGTTTGGCTACAGTAATAAGCTTTTGCCTTTATTGTTTGGAGATTATATCCCGGGCAACGGCATTAAGGAAGGAGAAAAGAAGTGTATCGAAGGGACTTATATTGTTAATTCGTTTATTGATGCTTACAATTTAAAATACAAAATAAATTGTACGATTGATAAAGTGACAAATATCGAAATTTTAAAAGAATTTGAATCTAAGCCGCTTATTATTAGTTATTTTGATAACCGGCAAATTGGGAAGACGAATTACTATTCTGGTTTACAATTAAGAGATTTTGGAAAAATAAATTCAATAAGTGTAAAAATTAAGAAGATTTCAATACCGTATAATGAATCTATTGATTTCATTCCGGGGAAGAATTATGAGCATGTAAGATTAAGATGAGATATCTGATTTGTATATTAATTGTTACTTTTTTGTTTACTGGGTTATGTATGGGCCAG
>CAZLJI010000746.1:1301-1679 GCA_964559565.1 uncultured Ignavibacteriaceae bacterium
AGAAGAAAGAAAGCTCTTGATGAAATATCTTACGTCGATAATCTTTTAAAGTCTACATCCAGAGAAAAGTCAGAAAGCCTGAAATCACTTTCAATTATAAACAAGAAATTGTATTTGAGGGAAATGGTTTTATCTGGTATGCGCGAGGAAATATATCTGTTAAATTACCGAATCGATTTGAATACTCTCGCAATTGAAATGATGGAAAATGATCTGGTAGAACTAAGAAATGATTACGCGCGGGCTGTATTAAATTCCTACAAATCAAAAAAGGGTAATCCGGAACTTGTTTATATTCTTTCTGCAAAAGATTTTAATCAGGGATATAAAAGATTAAAGTATCTGCAACAGATTACTAAGTTCAGACGACGCGAGGCA
>CAZLJI010000747.1:0-1671 GCA_964559565.1 uncultured Ignavibacteriaceae bacterium
TCCATCTCAAGGCTATATCTGGCATTGTCACCGGTACCACAAGTTGTTACGCCACAACGATACCAATCTACTATTTTTATAATTGATGAGAGGCTTCCTGCTGGCACCTTGATCCAAGCACTTACGGACCATGCCTGAGAACCGGGTACTAGCCTGACATTGTAATTTGTTTCAATATAATCATTGATTCCGTCAAAATAATAAGAATTTCCTAAAATGCCGGTTGTTTGTGTTGCTCCTGATACAGTATTAGCATTCAAACCATTACCACTATTATCATTGGCATTAATATCAAAAGGATAATAAATTACCAAACTGTCATTTTCTGTTGTTAATGCTGGCAACTCACCTATATCCAATGGCATATTGAATACAATAACCACTTTCTCTGCTGAATCCTTACAGCCAAATTGAGAAATCGCAACATGCTTGACAGTATAATTTCCAGGAGTACTATAAGTGTATGAAATATTTTTTAACGATGAAGTATCCGAATTTCCCATATCCCAATAAAAGCTATTAATAACTCCATTAGAAATAACACTGGAATCGGTAAAAAGATAACTATTTCCTGTTAAACATTGCGCTGAATCATCTATAATGAAATCAGCCTCAGGCATTGGATGAACAATGATGTTTTTGAAAGTGGTATCCTTACATCCAAATCCGGAAATTGAAATTAGTTTTACCTCAAATGTATCTGCACCGGAATAGGTTTTTGTATAATGTTGAAGGGTAGAGGAATCAGATTCACCGGAATACCATTTATAGGAGAGGCTTCCCGAAGTGATCGTGGAGTTATTGAGAAATGAAAAAGAATTTCCGCTCAGACATTGAGCAACCGCAGTGGAAATATTGAAATCAGCCGCTGGCATAGGATACACATACACATGTTTAATCAGTGAGTCTTTGCATCCAAAAGTTGAGGTAGATAAAAGCTTAACTTCAAAGGTATCTGCTGTCAAATAAGCGTGTTGAGTGTTTTTCGTTGTTGAAAGTGTATCATCACCAAAATCCCAGTTATAAGATAAAGAACCGGAACTAATCGTTGATGAATTTGTAAAAGCAAATAAATTTCCACGTAAACATTGTGTGGAGTCATCTATTGTAAAGGTGGTTGAAGGCATTGGATGTACGATAATGTTGAATGTTACCGTATCTCTACAGGAATATTCAGAAGTGACAATCTGTGTAATCTTATAAGTCCCTGATGCGACATAACTATAAATGGGATTCTTTGTTTGAGCACTATCAGTATTACCGAAAAAATACCTGTAAGTTAGGCTTCCGTATTTTATGAAAGAACTATCTGTAAGGCTAAAACTATTATTATACAAACACTGAGAAGTGTCATTTAATCCAAACCCAGCCACAGGCATAGGGCGGACATACACATACCTGCTGAAAGTATCATAGCAGCCTGAATCACTAACAGCAATTAGATCAACCTTAAAACTATCATCCGTTGCATAAGTATATATAGGAGGATTCAATCTGTGAAATGTATCACCATCGCCCATTTTCCACATAAACTGTAAAGTACTTGAGGTGGCGATCATGGAATTATTATCAAAGAGAAATTCATTAACATTAAAACACATTGATGAATCAAGTACTTCAAAGTATGAATCAGGGGAATAAAGCACTCTAACCTTTCTTGTTATTGAATCC
>CAZLJI010000748.1:0-1668 GCA_964559565.1 uncultured Ignavibacteriaceae bacterium
TAAGATCTATAACATTTTTGCTGTATTCAAAATCACTACCTAAGAATTCTGAAAAATTGGACGCATATATTTCATAATAACCGCCGCTTGAAGGATAGAAATTATTATCTCGTGTATCCCAGCTAACTGCTAGTCCTAATCCTGAAGTCAGCCCACCTTCTCTTCCAGTTATTGCAACTGTAGTATCTTCTAAAAATGGATTTCCTTTAGTATCAACGACTGACATATTTCTGATCTCATAATTGATTCCGATATTCAAGCGTTCATCAAATAGTTTTGGCTGCAGCTTAACCTGTGCCTGAAAATTATCCTGAAGATATTTATCATTTTCAATCTCAGCAGTATTATTGCCAATACCATAATACCTATCAAAGAAGGAAGAATAGTTTAACTTAGACCAAACTCTTAATTTATCATCCATTAGAAAAAATTCCGGAATGATAGTAATATCATATTGTCCGTTAACTGTGTAGTAAAATGAAGGAGTAATGCTTGAGGATTTTGCATTCGGCCGATCGGATAATTTAAAGTAAACAATTCCACCACCACCAAAAGCTAAACTGGTTTCTGGTGAATAAAATATATATGGATAAGCAAACCAATCAACCCCACCGACTCCAACTGTGTCAGGAATTTCAGTTAATAACGTATCGGTCTTTTCTGTTTGAGAAAATATTGAAGCTGAAGCAATGAGCAAAAATAAAATAACACGACTTACAGCTTTCACAGGTAGTTTCACTTTCCTTATTTAAATATTAAAAATTTTAGATGGAGTAAAAACTAAAATTCAGTTGTCAGTGCCAGCATAAAAAAATCATCATCAGTAAATGCATTATAAAAATACCCTGTTATTTCAAAGTTTTTATAAGCACAGCCAAGTATCAATCCTATATCTGTTTCAAGTTCTGTATCAATTACTTTTGTGATCTGTCCGCTTACTCCAAACCATAACCAATCTAAAGGTGAATATGTAAAATCTGTCCAGTTGTAAAAAAAGTTGTATTCACTCGACTCAAAATCAAATAAATATTCTGATTCGCTGTACAATTCAAAACCGGCATATCCAAGCGTAAACTCAAGTCCTGGCGCAATTCCATCAGTCCTACCAACTGCAGCACCGATCATTGGCGTAATGAAATATTCAAATTCATTTCCGCCAAAAAAATTATAACCAACCCAGCCTGAAATTGTTTTTAAATCTTCATAGTTATAACGGGCTTCAAGATGCAGGTTTCCTTTATCTGCAATGAAGATGGGTAGAAAAGTAAATGGTTCAGTAAAGTATAGATCTGTTTCAACATTGAAATTCCATTCAGAAGATGTTAGCGTATCTTCTTCCTGAGCAAAATTTATTTTAGAGAAAATTCCGCAGACAATTATTGCAGATATAAAAATAATTTTTTTCATCCGCCGAATGCTATTGTTATTGCAACTAAAATAATTCCCAAAAACATTATTATTGTTCCAGTCCAAATAGGTTTAAATCCCGCATATTTCCCTACTGAAATTCCGCCAAAGAATAATATCAATAATGCTACTAGATTTGAAATGCGGAGTGCAACTGCTGTATTCTGGAAAAGAGCAAATGGAAGAGCAACTGGGAATGTACAGGCAAAGACAAGAAGAAATATCAGAAATGCGGCTCTTAAATCGGCAGATGAGATAATC
>CAZLJI010000749.1:0-215 GCA_964559565.1 uncultured Ignavibacteriaceae bacterium
GTGAAAAGTGCCTATATCATTATAACCTAACTCTCGAAGCATTCTTACACCTCCAATTCCCAGGATGATTTCCTGCTTGATGCGTGCATTATTCTTTCCTCCATAAAGGTACCTCGTTATCTTCCTGTTTTCGTCGTCGTTTTCTTCTACGTCAGTGTCCAGGAATATTATCGGTACTACGAAGCCATTTGTTCCTTTTAATTCATATACCCATG
>CAZLJI010000749.1:225-1667 GCA_964559565.1 uncultured Ignavibacteriaceae bacterium
TTTTTTGGTCAAGTTTTCGCAAGTAATCTGCCGGATTCCAGTCCACGTTTTCGTATGTTTGTGAACCGTCCGGATGGATTTTTTGTCGCATGTACCCGTGTTTCCATGCGATTGTGACGCATGCGGTGGGTACTTGAAGGTCTGCGCATGAAAGCATGATGTCTGAAGCTAACATTCCTAATCCACCTGCATAAGTGGACATACGGCTATCCAGACCGATTTCCATTGTGAAATATGCGACGCGGAATTTGTTGTTCATGTGGATTTTGTTTTATTTTATTATACAATGATTTTTGCGATTCGTAAAGTGTCGAAGTGTAAAATAATAAATAATACACACACATTTAGGACACCGTGTAGGATAGAAATGTCTAAAATCTAACCAAAACACGATGTCCCAAAAAGAAATTAACAAGATTAAACAAGAAGTAAAGGAAAAACAACTCGCAAAGTTACGCTGGCAATGGTTCAGGGAGTACAGGAAGTATAGAAATATCTCAGCAGTGTGCCGAAAATATGGTATCAGCAGAAGTGTATTCTACTACTGGAAAAACAGATTAGATTTAGCCTCGAGTAATGGAAGACATCAAACTTCGAAAGCAAATAGGTTAATTTCATATTCCAGAAGGCCAAAAATAAATCCTCGTGAATATCCTGAAGAAACAATCAAACTAATTCTCAAAATACGCAAAAGAACCAAAAGAGGCGCAGAACATATTTGGTTTGAGCTCAAAGACAGATATGCAATTCATGTGTCGGTTACAGGCATTTACAAAGTCTTAAAACGTAATGGGTGCATCAAAAAACGAAAAGGTAGAAAAAAGGCGAACAAGACTTATGAAGCACCAAAATATCTTCCTGGAGAAAAAGTTCAAATGGACGTGAAATATGTGAAATTAGAAGACCAAACAGCAAAAATGAATGACAAAAAGTATCGTTGGGTTTATCAATTTACAGCAATTGACGTGGCTACAGGGATCAAATTCAAAATGATTTACGAGAACCGTTCTCAAGAGTCCAGCCTTGATTTTCTTAGCAAGGTGAGACTATTTTATCCTTTTCCTCTAAAAGTCATTCAAACAGACAATGGTACAGAATTTACCTTCAGGCTTCATCCTGAAATTCACAAAGAACATCCTTTCACTCTTCAATGCAAACTCTATGGATATGGACATAAATTGATACCTCCGGCTTATCCCAGGGCCAACTCTCACGTTGAACGTACACATAGAATAGACGAAGAAGAGGTCTATCGCGGAAGACGCTTTACATCGCTTGAACAACTGCATAAAATCAACCTGAAGAATCTCAAATATTTCAATGAAAAGAGGCCACAAAAATCCAAACATTTTCTCTCTCCTCTCAAATTCGGAATTATCAAATTCCGCTTAACAAAACAAAAACTTAATTACACTGTCCTAAATGTCTGAAACTACTACAAA
>CAZLJI010000750.1:0-1665 GCA_964559565.1 uncultured Ignavibacteriaceae bacterium
GGATGTATTTGTATCAGAGTTTCCATTGTTGGTAGCATATAGATGGGACATATCAAATATTTATTTACAGCCTCTGGCTGGACCAGGCATTGCTTCAACGGGTAGTACAGTATTTGGAGGAGACAAGGATTTTTTACTTTCGTTTGATGCAGAATTGAAAGCTGGTTTAGTAATTACAAAAAATGCTGATGGATTTATCCAGATAAGAAAACAATGGGCAGGCTCACTAAGTGCAGGCGGGGGACTATCATATGGCACTTACTTAATTGGATTAGGATTTCAATACAGATTAAGCCATCAAGCAAAGTTGTTTGAAAACAAGTTTTATTCTTAAGGAGATTTAATTATGTCAATAGAAAGACCATCAACTTTAGATTTTCCGCCGGATGCAGAAGGAATGGAAATGGTCTATTGCAGACCGATGGAAACCCTTACAGATACTCCATTTCATTACTGCCCGGGCTGTGGACACAGTGTTGTTCACAGAGTTTTAATGGAAGTAGTTGCTGAACTGAACATTCAGGACAAAACTATCGGCGTTGCACCGGTTGGCTGTTCAGTATTTGCTTATCATTATATGAATGTTGATATGCAGGAAGCTGCACACGGAAGAGCAAGTGCAGTTGCAACAGGAATAAAAAGAGTTTTGCCAGACAAATATGTTTTCTCTTACCAGGGAGATGGTGATCTTGCGGCAATAGGTACAGCAGAAACAATTCATACCGTCAACAGAGGGGAGAATATCTTAATGGTGTTCATCAACAATGGTATTTATGGAATGACAGGAGGACAGATGGCTCCTACTTCACTGCTCGGGCAGGTTACTACAACATCTCCGTATGGACGTGATGTTAAAATGGTTGGTCATCCAATAAAAATAGCAGATCTGCTTGTTCAATTGCCAGGTGCATATTATGTAACACGACATGCAGTTCACAATCCAAATGCTGTTAGAAAGTTGAAGAAAGCTCTCGAAAAATCATTCCAGTATCAGAAAGAAGGAAAAGGAACCTGCTTTGTTGAAGTGGTTTCAAATTGTCCTTCCGGCTGGAGGATGACACCGGTTGAATCAATCAAGTATCTTGAGGAAACTATGTTTCCTGCTTATCCGCTTGGTGATTTAAAAGTTCCGGAAAAAGTTTAGAAGATTTTAAGGGAAGAAATAAGAAGGAATTTAGTAATGCGACAAGAACATGAAATAATTTGTGCTGGTTTTGGAGGACAGGGCGTACTTTCAATGGGAAGTATCATCGCTTACTCCGGAATGATCGAAGGAAAAGAAGTAAGTTGGATGCCATCTTATGGACCTGAGATGAGAGGCGGAACAGCAAACTGCATTGTCATTGTTGCTGATGCAAGAATCAGTTCACCCATCATAACAAAATTTGATTCTGCAATTGTTCTTAACCAGCCATCGCTTGATAAGTTTGAGAAAGCCGTAAAACCGGGAGGATTGCTTCTGTATGAACAGTCAACAATTATTCATCCTCCAACAAGAGAAGATATTGATGTAGTTTGTGTGCCCGCTATTGAAGAAGCAGATAAGCTTAAAGCAAAGCAGGTTGCTAATATGATTATGGTAGGTGCGTTTCTTGAAAAAAGACCGATAGTGAAAATCGAAACGATAGTAAGTGCTCTTAAAAAAGCATTACCAGAACACAGGCA
>CAZLJI010000751.1:0-1660 GCA_964559565.1 uncultured Ignavibacteriaceae bacterium
CTTCAACACGCAATCGCTCCTGCTTCTGTTCCAACCATGATGAATAATTTCCTTTCCATGGAATTCCTTCACCACGATCAAGCTCCAGAATCCAGCCGGCAACATTATCAAGAAAATATCTGTCGTGAGTTACTGCAATTACGGTTCCTTCATATTTTTGCAAGTGATGTTCTAACCATGCAACTGTTTCAGCATCAAGATGGTTTGTTGGCTCATCGAGCAAAAGTATATCAGGCTTTTGAAGAAGTAGCCTGCAAAGCGCAACTCTTCGCCGTTCTCCTCCGGACAGAACTTTACATAAAGTATCTGAAGGGGGACATCTTAATGCATCCATTGCCATTTCAAGTCGAGCATCAAGATCCCAACCACCCATCGCTTCAATTTTTTCCTGAACTTCACCCTGTCTTTCAAGAAGCTTTGTCATCTCATCGTCATCCATCGGCTCAGCAAATTTTATATTTATTTCATCATACTCTTTAAGGACATCAACAATGGGCTGAACGCCTTCCTGCACGATTTCTCTTACGGTTTTTGTGTCATCGAGCTGTGGCTCCTGTTCAAGATATCCAATTGTATAGCCCGGAGAAATGACTGTTTCGCCGTTTATGTTTTTATCAACACCCGCAAGAATTTTTAGTAGTGATGATTTGCCGGAGCCGTTCAGACCAATCACACCAATTTTAGCTCCGTAGAAATAAGAGAGGTAAATATCTTTAAGTATTGGTTTATTGTTATAGAATTTGCTCACTCCAACCATTGAGTAAATAATTTTATTGGGCTCGTTGCTCATTTTGTAATTTTTCTTTTTTTGTTGAGCAAAAATAGATAATACTAGTAGGGAAGCCAAGTAAGATGAGTGGAAAATAAAAGAGCGATTCAAAGAATCGCTCTTACTATTTTTATTTTTTAGAGAATAATATTTATCTCAATAATACCATCTTCTTAGTCTCCACAAAATTTCCTGCTTGCAACTGATAAAAATATACTCCGCTTGCATAACCAGCAGCATTGAATTCAACTGTATATGTGCCGGCTGTTTTATATTCATCAAATAGCACTTCAACTTCTCTTCCCAGAATGTCGAATACTTTCAAACTGATGACATCGCTATAAGGAATAGAGTATTTGATTTTTGTTGTTGGATTGAATGGATTAGGATATGACTGATAGAGAACATATATGTTTGGAATATTATTTTCCTTATCCTCAATACCGGAAACAGATGATGAGCCTAAAATATTAAATCCTTTATTATTGTTATCGTGTATTTCCGTAATTGCATTTTCCTGGTCCAGAATAGCATAAATTTTTGGATATGCCGGCAATCCATTAGGAAGAACCCATTTAAAATTTACCTCGGATTTTCCCTGTAGTTGGATAATACCATTGGTGTTTACAGTGTTTGTACCATTTATACCAATAATTGGTGTTCCTCCAGAATCAGGATCTTCAAGATAAAATTTTACTGATACAGGAGATGGAGTCGATATCAAACTAAAATTCCGTACTCTTGCAGTAATAGTTAATGTATCGCCAACCTGAGGTTTTCTTGGAACAAAAGTTATATCCTTCGTCTGAAATCTTTTTTCAGGATCACCAAGCGCAAATCCCTTTTCCGGATCCAATCGCCAAGGAAGAATAAACGCCGGGTCAGGAATAT
>CAZLJI010000752.1:0-1654 GCA_964559565.1 uncultured Ignavibacteriaceae bacterium
GGCATACCCGGAGGTGTTTATAATGTTTCCTGTGAAAAAGAAGGGTACGATGCTGAAAGTGAATCAGGTGTTGAAATTGAGGTAGGCAAAGTAACAACACAGGATTTTAAGTTAAAGAAGTCAGAAGAAATTGAAGAAACTGAGGGTACTTAATATAACCAAATATTGTTTTTAAAAATAGAATTGTAACAATATATTGAAGGCTCAGAAGAAATTACTTCTGGGCTTTTTCACTATAGATAACGAAACTAAGGAAATGTTGGCTTTATGTATAATTCAAAATGATTCACCTTATTTGTACCTTGTAATCGTAAATAACTAATAATCAATGATAGTTATATTTTGTATCGGAAAGTAATTGAAAAATTCAGATACAAGCATTTGTCCATATAAAACGTTTTAAAATGCTTTCCCGGTATTTTTACCTATTCCAAACTTGAGGTATTTATAAACTAACTTCTAGGTGGATAAATACCCTGCAATGCTATAATAAAATTTACGCATTGAAATGGCTGCATATTCGTATGTGGTTTACTACCACCCACTTTTGAAGTACTTACAATGACACTACCGGCATTCATATTAGTATTAGCAACATCTGAGTAACCCTTAATTCCACCGGATAAAGTTGACAGGAATGCATTTTCCGGATTATTATTATTGGATTGTGCACTATTTGCCCGAATGGTTCCTGTACTTCTGTGCGTATGTGCAGGCAATTCGTTTGTATTCAAAGCCACTGACTCTGCTCCACCCTTTTCACCTATCGTGTGATTTAATAATCCAGGGCCATGACCTGGATGTACCGGTACGCGGCCTCTCAAATCAGGCAGAGCAAAAGTATTGCGGCCATCGCCGCCATAATATGTACCGACAATTGAAAAAAGTGCGGAATGCTGAGCAATGGGTAAAAGTTGTCCATCGCAAAAAGCCCAACCGCGGGGAGCAAAATTCCCTGCAAACATGATTATTTGTCCGATAAATGGTTCCATCGTTTTTTGATTTAATGATTTATATTAAAAATAAATTATAAATATAAAATGTTCCGTATTTGCATATACAAAATAGATAATATTGATATTCATCACCTTTAACAGCATCAAACAGTTGCGCTAAAATTAATCATTAGATTATAAGTTCAATATTATCCTATTAATCGAGATTTTGCTTTTTTAAATTCATCTTCTGTCAAATATTCCGATTCCTTCAGCTTTTTCAACTGAAGAAGTTGGTCGGTAAGATTGGATTTTTGTTTCTCTCCAAAAAAGCCTGGTTTCCCTGTTAAATAATATATTCCGATTGCAGTAAAACCACTAATAAGCGATGGTTTTATTGCTTCCTTCGTCCATGTTAATTCCGGAATATTTTGTATCATAAAGCAAATCACACCAATTATTAATGGAATAACCCCAATCAGAGCGACACAAATCCTAATTTTTTTATCAAAATTCTTTGGTTTGATCATTGATAGTTGCCACAGACGCAAGGCAATTAATCCTCCCCCTGCTAAGGGAAGAGCAATCTGATAACCCATTAACCAGAAAAGAATTGGAATATCCCAAAGAATTATGGAGAACACGCCAAAAGCCAATAAAACAATTCCTATTACAGCTGTTAAATTTCTTAAAAGTGGATGTTCTATCAGTAATCCAAC
>CAZLJI010000753.1:0-1653 GCA_964559565.1 uncultured Ignavibacteriaceae bacterium
AGTATTGTTGATAATCCATGGTTAGATGCAAACATCAGACAAAATCATGGCCCCCTGGGAGCAGAACACCCTCATACTGAATATTTAATGGAAGGCGACACACCTAGTTTCCTATATTTGATCAACAATGGATTATCCAGCCCTGAAAATCCCAATTACGGAAGTTGGGGCGGCAGGTATGAGCTGTATATTCCATACACTAAGAAATATTTCCATCAGATGGAAACACATCCTATCTGGACAGATGCAGTTGATGAAGTCTATAGCCCGGTTACCAAACGTTATCATACCAGCAATCAAGCAACTATCTGGCGATGGAGAGAAGCTTATCAGAATGATTTCGCAGCGCGAATGGATTGGTGTGTGATGCCATATAGTGAAGCAAATCATCCGCCGGTGGTACGATTGGCACATGGAAACAGGATATCAGTTAGACAAGGACAAACCGTAGTACTTGATGGATCTAAATCAAGCGACCCTGACAATGATAATTTGAATCACAAATGGATTTATTATGGTGAAGTAGGAAGTTTTGCAGGACGCATCAAAATTGATAATTCGGATAATGCCGTTGCAACATTTGTAGCTCCTGGTGTAGACCAGGCAAAAACAATACATATTATTTTACAAGTTACTGATAATGGTGAACCGGCATTGACCAGGTATCAAAGGGTTATTGTTGAAGTATTACCCAATTAACAGGTTTGTGATTTAAGTTTCAACATGAATTCTGTAAGATAAAATAACCTCATACATATTATAGGGTATTTAAAGTACTCTCTTTATGAAGATTGTTAAGTTTTGCCGAGTATTACAAAATGCAATAAAACATTATTCATGATAAAAATAAAGTTTGTATTGGTTTGTTTGTTCCTAATCTTTCAACTTTCAGCGCAAGTTGTAAAAGAAAAACCCAGGGTAATAGTAATGACCGATGGAGAAATTGATGATCATAGTTCAATGATACGGTTTTTACTGTATACATGTGACGTTGAAGTATGTGCTATCATTGAAACGAATTCAATATTCCAGAGAGACGGACATAGCAAAGAAGACTGGTATGAAAAACAATTAGAAGCATACGCTAAAATATATCCGAACCTGATTAAACACAATCCAGATTATCCCACTGTAGATAAGTTAAGAGAAATTAGTTGCATTGGAGATGAGGATCACGACCATCTGAGAGGATTGATAAATAAAAGATGGGAACTTAAACCTGGTGCTGAAATTACTTTTAAACCGGATGATTGGAAGGACACCCCGGGATCTGAAAAAATTGTGCAGGTTTTATTAGAAAAAAATTCCGCTCCTATTCATATTCAGGCATGGGGAGGTGGCAATACGGCTGCCCGTGCTTTCTACAAATTGAAAACTGAATATCCGGGTGACTATCAAAGAGCGGTTTCAAAAGTTGTAATGTATAATATCTGGTATCAGGATGGCGCTGGCAATTACATTGAACAAAATCACCCTGAAGTTACCATGTTGTATTGTGGTTCATTTGCCGGTACCTGGAACTATAATAGCCAAAAGAATACTTACGATTTTATTGAAAACAAGGTTAAGAACAATCATGGCCCATTGGGGGCGCTTTATCCTCAGGACTATGTCAGTGAAGGAGATTCACCTGCTTTTTTATATTCCATAGCC
>CAZLJI010000754.1:0-1212 GCA_964559565.1 uncultured Ignavibacteriaceae bacterium
GTATAGGTTTGTATCGTTCTCCAGTCAAAATTTAAATCATTGGCTATGCTTTTGTAGTCAATTAACATCCCAGGATTTTTGCAGAGAATATCAAATATTTTTGAAAGTAAATCTTGATGTTTGATATCAAAATAATTTACCAATCTCCGTTTGGCCCGCCATAAGCGCCCTGATCGTTTCTTGAACCATCAGCATCATTAAATTCGGTTGCCGGGTTCCCCGCATCTTTACAAGGAGAGTTTTCCTGAAGATAAAAATCAGTTGATGATATGAATAGCGGATTCAAGCTGTCAGGGGCTAAAAAATTGTATTGTTCAAAGATGGTTGTACTATCACCTGAAACAAAGTGAATTCTTGCATCACCGCGATATGAGAAGTTATCATAAAAAATATTATTCTGCATTTCCTCATAAACAGGATCTATAATAGTTATTGCACCTCCAAAATTCAGACAGTAGTTTCTGTAAAATGTGTTGTTGATAATTTTATTTGAAGAGTTTTGTGAAAGTATAGCTCCACCATAATCCAAAGATTGATTACGATAAAATATATTATTTGATATTTCTGAATTACAATTAAAAAGAGTTAAAGCTCCTCCATTCTGTGCGTAGTTGTAATAGAAGTAACAATTCTTTATAACGATTTTTCCATTTTTACTCTCAATTGCTCCATACTTAGATGAGCTTCCAATAGGCAAGTAAACATCCTGTATATTGCAAAAAATGAAGATCAAACTATCTGTTGGGTCACTTGAATGTATCCCTTTCCATTCATCGCGAACTCCTTTGAATATTATTGGCAACTCTAAATTCCCTAGAGCTCTGATTCCTCCCTTAATGTATAAACCAGTGTTTGCTTTAAAGAATAAAATAGTTCCTGGTTCAATATTTAATGTTATTCCTGTCCCAACTGAAATATTATTTGTTACATAGTATGGAGATTTGCTTTTCAGCAAAGTTCCGGATATCTCTCCCCTTAGAATGGTGTAGAATCCTCCCAATCCCGGATCGTGTGGATCAGTAAAAAGTGATCTATCAGAGCAGCCGCCGATAAAAAGCAAGGTGATAATTGTTATTTTTGAAAGCGAGATATTCATAGAGATTAAAAAAAGCTAAAACAAATTATTACTCTGATAAAAAATAAACTATCCCTATCAAATTAGTATGAAAAAATATTTACTCCACTTTTCCTTCACAATATTGCTGGCTTTTA
>CAZLJI010000754.1:1222-1653 GCA_964559565.1 uncultured Ignavibacteriaceae bacterium
TCTGTTCACAAAATAATGTAAACATAACTATCGAATTAATTGCAGATAATTTACCTGCAGGATCAAAAATTTATATAACGGGAAATGATGAGCAATTAGGCAACTGGCAGCCAGATTCAATTGAACTGCATGAAATTGAAAAAGGGAAGTGGTCAAAAAGTTTTTCCTTTGTCAAGAGTAAAAAGCTGGAGTTCAAATTCACTCGTGGAAGCTGGAATAATGAAGCACTTAATGATGATGGCTTAGTTCCAGACAACTATATGGTTGACGTTTTGAATGATACAACCATTACAATAAGAGTTGAACTTTGGGCAGATCAGGTTGAAAGGAAAATTGAAGGTCAAATTACCGGAACTGTGAAGTATCATAGAAATTTTCAAGGAGATGGAATTAAACCGAGAGATATTATCGTTTGGTTACCACCAAATTAT
>CAZLJI010000755.1:0-1650 GCA_964559565.1 uncultured Ignavibacteriaceae bacterium
CAATTGTGCGATGTGGTGAAAATGTTTTTAAAGCCAGCGGAGGTTAAAGAAATAGAAATAGCAGAAGCGCTAAGGGATGGAATAATAAAACAGGAAGTACAGGCTTGGAAAAGCACCAGATCCGGTATAGCAAAGAGGAGAACAATTCTGGTAGCGGGAATCGTGCTGACAGCCGTAGTAGTAATTATATCCCTGCTGGTTTTTAGCAATAGTGGCAGTATAAATAGTGCCATACTTAATAATGGCTCTTCACCACTTTCTGGAAAAACCAATAACACAATAGCTGTATTGCCATTAAAGATTATTGGAGATCAGCCTAACCTGAATTTTCTTGCCAGTGGTCTTGTCGAAACCCTTACTTATACGCTGACAAAGATTGGAAATTCACAACATGTGTTCTCAGTAATTCCCGCCAGTGAGGTTATGGAATCAACTACTGCTATTGAAGCCAGGAAAAAGTTTGGAGCAACGATGGTTATAACGGGAAGCATTCAAATAGAAGGCAATACTGGCAGAATTATATTGAACCTGATTAACGCGAAGAAACAACAACTTTTAAAATCAGAAAAACTGGACTATAGAAAAGAAAATAACTTCGTTCTTCAGGACGAGGCGATTAAGTTAATAGTTAACATGCTGGGACTGAAACAAAGTTCTTTAAAGGACAGTCACGTTAATAAATCAGGATCTGATTCTTTTGAAGCCAACGAGCTCTATTTGATTGGCAAAGGGATACTTCGTGAAGGAGTGGAACGAGTAGAAGATATAGATGCTGCGATTGATCTGTTTAATCTGTCTATTAAAAAAGATTCAACTTTTGCTCTCGCCTACAGTGGGATTGCAGGTGCCAATATTCTTAAATATCAATTTACATCCGTCCCCGGATATATTGATGATGCTTTGAAATATGGTCTCATTGCAGTACAACTGGACAAAGATGATCCGGAAATAATCAGAACTTATGCAGGCGGGCTTGTTGATAAGGGTAAATACGGGGAAGCGGACAGCTTATACCGATTAGCAATAAAGATGGATTCATTAAATCCCCGGTTATATACTGACATCGGATATTTCTACAGTATTAAGGGTGAACCAGAAATTGCCGAGGAATATTACCTTAAATCCATTAATCTTAATCCCGGAAATTACGTGTCAATTTATGAGCTGGCAGCATTTTACTATTCTGAAAACAGGCTTGATGATGCCATCAGAGAAATGAAAAAAGCAGTAGAACTTTCACCCGGTCACCTTACAATACTATATGGTCTGGGGGCTTGCCATTTCGTAATTGGTGACATAGATGAAGCATTGAAAACCTTCAGGAGCATCAATGATATTGACAGTACGCAGTCACATATTCTCCAGAGTCTGGGATCCTGCTACCTCTATAAAGGAAATTATGAATCTGCACGTGTATCATACAGCAAAGCTATTAAATACAATCCCGATAATTATGTTTTATATGGATTGGCAGGATGGGCTTGTTATGCAATGGAAGATAAAGAACAGGCTAATGCATTTTTCAAAGTAGCATTATCACATGCACAAATGGATAAGGAAAATTCATTTGGTCGCAGTATTGCATCATATTATGGGCTTATGGGAAATACAGATTCTTCGTACTTCTATTTGAACAGGTGTGACGTTCCT
>CAZLJI010000756.1:0-1648 GCA_964559565.1 uncultured Ignavibacteriaceae bacterium
GGGAGCTGGAGCGGGCACACCACAGTTAATTCAACAGATGAATTATACAACTGGAACATATACTGGTGTAACTCACGATGTTATTAGTGATGTTGGTGTAGGACAGACTGGTGCTATTGCAGGTGGCTTATTTATAACAGATGAATTAGTTCCTGGATTTGTTACTTTAGGTGGAATGTTACAAGGAACACCAGATAGATTATTTGGATATGAGTTAACCACGACCGGTCCGCCTTGCCCGGTAGGTCTACCAACTAATCCAAGTCCACCAGATGGTGCAATCAATGTTCCGATCGCTGGAAATACAGCAACCTGGACGAATGGTGCTGGAACATCGCAGATTGAACTATGGTTTGGTCCGCAGGGTAATTTAACGCAAGTCTATAGTGGATCACCTATAACTTCCTTCGCTCTTCCAACTCTCAACTATTTTACAACGTACGGCTGGAGAGTTGTATGCAAAAATGACACTTGTGGAATTCAAGGCCCAACCTGGACATTTACTACAGTTCAAGATCCAAACTTAAATGAATGGTGCGATGATTTCGCAACCTTCGGCAATTGGACTCCAATTGGACCATTGGGACTAACAAACTGGTCAGCAAATAATTCAGCAAGTGCTGGTGGAACAGCGCCTGAACTAAGAATGAGCTGGACACCATCATTTAATGGTGAGTCAAAAATAAGATCTGCTGTATTACCTGTAACTTTCTTAAATAATTGGCTTACTTATTATTCATTCAACTTTTATTTTGATTGGTATGCAAATCCAAGTGGAACGATCACTGTAGCGGTTACTTACGATGGAGGAGCAACCAGTACACCAATTTACAGTGCCGTTGATCCAACCGGAAATGTTGGTCCTACTGTAATATCAGGTCAGTTTACAACGCCAGCCTCAGGAACAACAAATATGCAACTTGAAATTTCCTTTAATGGAAACTCTTTCAACAACGATAATATCTACTGGGATAATATGTGTATTTATCAGTTTGTTCCTGTAGAGTTGACATCCTTCACTGCAACAGCTGATTATGGTGTTGCAGAGTTGAGCTGGATAACAGCAACAGAAACCAACAACCAGGGATTTGAAGTTCAGAGAAGTACTGGCGGTGAATTCGAAGCAATCGCTTTCGTTGAAGGTCACGGGACAACAACCGAAGTTCAGGCTTATTCTTATACCGACAGAAGCGTATCTGTTGGTTCATATAGTTACAGATTGAAACAAATTGACTTCGACGGTACATCTACATATTCAAATGTAGTTGAAGTCGAAGTTCCAGTACTCAGAGAGTTTGCATTGGATCAGAACTATCCAAATCCATTTAACCCAAGCACAAAGATTGCATTCAGACTAGCAGTTGATTCTAAAGTTAGCTTGAAGGTATTTGACGTATTGGGACAGGAAGTTGCAAGTCTTGTAAATTCAAATCTAGCAGCAGGTGCACACAACATAGATTTCGATGCTTCAACACTAAATTCTGGTGTTTACTTATACAGAATTGAAGCTGCAGGAATTGATGGAACAAACTTCGTAGATGTAAAGAAGATGATATTGACCAAGTAAAATTGGTTATTGAACTCGGAACTTTCCGGGATTAGTTCTTACATTTAAAAAGCCAGCTCTGAAATATGAGCTGGCTTTTTT
>CAZLJI010000757.1:0-1647 GCA_964559565.1 uncultured Ignavibacteriaceae bacterium
ATGAACTATCTCAGCTAGTTTTGAAATTCGGTGATAACGTTCGTAAAGAGAACAATAAATTTGAATTGATTGTAGATCGCGAAGAAGATCTTTCTGGACTTCCTGATGCATCAATTCAGGCTTCACGAGAAAAAGCTGAATCTAATGGATATAATGAGAAATGGTTATTTACAATAGATAAACCAACTTTAATTCCTTTTTTGCAGTTCGCAGAAAAAAGAGACCTGAGAGAAAAAATGTATAAAGCTTACATGAATCGCGGCAATAATGATGATGAGTTGGACAACAAAAAAATATTCTCAAGAATTGTTGCTCTGAGAGTTGAAAAGGCAAACCTGTTGGGATACAAAACCTATTCTAATTTTGTTCTTCAAAAGAAAATGGCGAAGACACCTGAAAATGTATACTCTTTCTTGAATGATATTTGGAATCCGACGGTTATAAAAGCTAAGTCTGAAGTTGAAGCTATGCAGAAAATAATTGATGCTGAAGGAGGAAAATTTAGTTTAGAGCCCTGGGATTGGTGGTATTATGCAGAAAAAGTTAAGAAGGAAAAATATGCTCTCGATGAGGAAATGCTGCGACCATATTTTCAACTGGAAAATGTAATCAACGGAGTATTCGCAGTTGCTACAAAGTTGTGGGGATTACAATTCATCGAAAGAAGTGATATCCAGGTATACAATCCTGAAGTAAAAGTCTTTGAAGTTAAAGAAGCTGATGGAAAGCATATTGGAATTTTATACACTGACTACTTCCCGCGTGCGGGAAAAACAAATGGCGCATGGTGTGGCGATTTCAGAGGACAGAGTAATATGGACGGAAATTATATTACTCCTCTTGTAACTAATGTTGGCAACTTTTCCAAACCAACATCCGACAAACCTGCACTTATAAGTTTAGATGAAGTGAGAACTTTATTTCACGAATTCGGACATGCACTACACGTGTTATTTCAGAATGTAACTTATCCAAGTGCGGGAAATGTTCCATCTGATTTTGTAGAGCTTCCATCACAAATAATGGAAAAGTGGGCTATGCAGCCAGAAGTTCTAAAAATGTACGCAAAGCATTATGAGACCGGCGAAATTATTCCGCAGGAATTAATTGATAAGATTGATAACTCAAGATATTTCAACCAGGGTTTTGAAACTTTAGAATATATCGCAGCTTCTTTGCTTGATATGGATTGGCATGTGATAGCAGATACTGAGGCAAGAGACGTAATGCAATTTGAAAAAGAATCAATTGCAAAAATGGGATTGATTCCACAAATCTGGCCTCGTTACTTAACTTCAAATTTTATTCATATTGCAACGTGGGGATATGAATCCGGATACTATAGTTATTTGTGGTCTGCTGTTCTGGATGCGGATGCATTTGAATCATTTATGGAAACAAGTTTATTTGATAAAGCTACCGCTGAATCATTCAGAAATTATATACTTGCAAAAGGAGGCAGTGAAGATCCGATGGAACTTTACATTAAGTTCAAAGGAAGAAAACCAATGGTCGATGCTCTATTGAAGAACCGTGGATTAGATCAGTAGGAATTATTTTAAGAAAGAACTAAATCATTCATTCAAATGTTACAATCCCACTTAGCTAAAGCTGAGTGGGATTTTTTATTTGAATTAAATTCTTGGC
>CAZLJI010000758.1:0-1642 GCA_964559565.1 uncultured Ignavibacteriaceae bacterium
CCGGGACTATTTAACCACGCAGTGACAACAGCTTCCGCACTATAATTATACGCAACATTCTCCCCAGCCCAGCTCCACGAAATAGTTTCGCCAATTTTATTAATTCTATCGTTAAATCCGTCGTGATTTATCGTGCGTGCATTAGCCATTTCCTGACTGTGATGTCTGCATTCGTTAGCGATGGTTTCATTCCATTCGAGTGCTGGTAATCCCATTCCTGTTCGATGTTCATTGACAAGACGATGCACTTCTGCTTCAACACTGTCTGATGGTGAACCATTATTATTCTTATTGCTTGCAACCGGATCATCTTCACAGGAGAAAGCAAGAAAGAAACTCTGTGCTAGGAAGAATGAGAACATTAATAATTTGTTTTTCATTCATCTCTCGAATCAAATTTTATGCGAATATTTGAATGGATTTTACTTTGAATTTCGAATGGTATAGAATGAAAGGATGTAATTCATCCTCACTTGAAGGTAAGATTTTCTCCCCTGATTTATTTTTAATCCTCAGACTTATGTGCCTTCACACTCACATCAAAATTTTTTGTGATTTTGTTTTCAGTCAATTGCACATCTGCTTTCACACCTGTCTTATGAACCTGAAAATCATTTGCTGAAATAGAATCAACAGCAAAACCGTCTGTAAAAGAATTTTGAATCAATTCATCAACCGCTTTTCTTGCGCTAGATTCAGAACTATAATTGACAGTTGCTTCTGATTGATAAACTCCATCTTTGTTCGAAACAAAAATCATCCGGTTGGTTTTTGTTTGATAGAACATACACATCATATCAGGATTGCTGTTGTCCTGGTGAGCGGGATTGCCGTAATTTTTTATCACATCGGATTTTTTCATCCCGATGAATTTATGAACGCTGATGTCCTGTGCTGATAATAGAATCGGAATGAAGCACATCAGGAAAAAGGAAACGAAGAAATAATTTCTTGTTTTCATAGCTGCTCCTTGAAAAATTATTTATAATTTCAAAAAGGATTATAGAATTGTAAGTCCTCGCTGAGGATTGAGAATAGACAAAACAATGTGTGAATTGATTGATCATTTTGACCTCATTTGGCAAAAATCACAGCAGAAAACTAAAGCAAAGTTGGGAGAGTGTCAATTGGATTTACTTGGATGGTAAGATAAGGGTTGTCATTACGAGTCCCGACAAGGTCGGGACGAAGTAATCCCAAATTATCAGATAAAATCCAGAGATTGCTTCGATTATTCCTCCCTCGCAATGACACTGTGGGATTATTCAACTAACGAAAGAAATTCACCATAACCTTCTTCTTCCATTTTCTCTTTTGGAATAAAGCGAAGTGAGGCTGAGTTGATGCAGTAACGTAAACCGGTTGGATCGGGACCATCATCAAAAACGTGACCGAGATGTGAATCACCATTTTTACTTCTGACTTCTACTCTGTTCCATCCGTACGCATGATCTTCTTTTTTAACAATGTATTTGGGATCAATCGGCTGAGTAAAGCTTGGCCAGCCGGTTCCTGAATCAAATTTATCTTTTGAACTGAAGAGTGGTTCTCCAGTTACGATATCAACATAAATTCCTGCACGATGATTGTCCCAATACTCATTCCTGAAGGCAAATTCGGTTCCTTCGCATTGAGTTACTTT
>CAZLJI010000759.1:0-1642 GCA_964559565.1 uncultured Ignavibacteriaceae bacterium
CGGGATTATTCGGTACAAAAGTCGGTACACAGTCGGTACACAATCATAGGGAGTTGTCGTACCCCTCAAAAAAGAAAAAGCCCTAAAACAATTTGTTTTAAGGCTTTACTTGAGCTGGTGAACGGATTCGAACCGCCGACCGGCTGATTACAAATCAGCTGCTCTACCAGCTGAGCTACACCAGCTTATTTTTTGTGTGCCAAAAATATCATTTTCCACTAACCTATACAAATTGAAAACTTAATCATTTTAATTTATTTATCAGGAATTGTAAGTTCTTCAACCCAAAACAATTCGCAGCTGCCACCACCTGTATCATCTCTTTTCAAGGAACTTTTCCACCGCCAGCCATCTGCGGTGGTAACTTCAACTAAATATCCTTTCATTTCTATCAAGCTTCCTTTGTAAACCTCATCAAATTTATCTTCAATACTCTCATCTTTGGGTATGATATGTACATTCGCACTATTCAAACTAATCTCTTTCACTGGTATTGGTAGCACATCTGCTTTCCAGCGATACCATCGATTACTTTGTGAAATATCAATTTTATCAATTACACTTTGATCTGACATCGGGCCCCAGCCAAGAGCAAGATCGAATGGAGAAATTTCACTCTCTTTACCCAAGGAAAAATTATTTTTGCTTAATACTCTTGCTCTTATTTTATACTCTGCCAAGGCTTTGAAGTTGAATTTATCTTTAATCCAAATTCTTTCCTCAGATATATTAACTTGTATTGGCTGATCAGGAGCTGTTACACCAGAAGGAAATGTGATAACTGTTTCAGGATAAAAGAAGTAAGTAAGAATTATAATCAACAGGGCTGCAGGTATAAGAATTTTCTTCATCTGAACTTCATTATAATTATTATTTGGTCTTCTCTTTTTCCTTAAACTCACCCGTATCAGAATATATTTTGAACTGGACCATTTTCTGTCGAATCTTTTTAATCAGTTCAAACTTTACTCCTCCATACTCAACCGTTTCATTAAGACTTAAAATTTTTCCTGATTGTTCTGCAATAAATCCTGCAACGGTATTATATTCATCAGATTCAGGAAGTGTGAGAGTAAAAACTTCGTTGAAATCAGTTATCTGCATAGAACCTAGAACAAAGTATTTATTATCAGGGAATTTGTAGTAATCCCTTTGTTCAGTAATTGAATCGTTTTTTATCTCACCAACTATTTCTTCAAGAATATCTTCAATTGTTATCACCCCTTCAGTACCGCCATACTCATCCGATACAATTGCAAGACGTTCACCCCGCTGCTGCATTTCGGTAAGAATTTCAGAAATCAATTTTGTTTCAGGAATAAAATAAGCAGGTCTTATTAAACTTTTTATAGAAGAAATCGAGCCGGACTCGATCAGAAGTTTTATTACATCTTTGCTATGCAGTATCCCGATTATATTATCAATTGAATCTTCATATACCGGAATTAGTGTGTGTCCCCTTAAAATAATATTTCGCAGTAGTGTCTCATCTGTTTCATTGATATTTATCGAAATCATTTCGGTGCGTGGCACCATTACCTCTCCTGCCTTCAGATCATTAAACTCAATTATGTTTTGAATTATTTTTTCTTCCTTCTCATCAATCGCTCCAGATTTGACACCGTCAGCAATAATATCTAGT
>CAZLJI010000760.1:0-1168 GCA_964559565.1 uncultured Ignavibacteriaceae bacterium
TAGCAAACAACATATAAAAACTATAGGTAACATTTATAAAGAATATTACTAATTAGTGGTAGATGTACAATAAATTAGCAGGAATACTACTTTCTTTAGGATTAAGTGCTTGTACCCATAATAATTCAAAACAATGCAATTCAGATTATGATTGTCTGGAAACCCAGATCTGTGAATCCGGTTATTGTGAAACAAGCACTTCTGTAACTAAATCACCGCAAAGAACTTTAGATCAATTTGTTACTGCTTTAGAAACCGGAAATTTAGATTCCGCTTTGACTTATATTTCTGATAGAAATAAAGATCTATACCGAGAGATATTAAGTGGAAATGCAAACTTACCCACTGAATTTCAAGGATATGGATATAACAAGATGAATCTGCAAGAGATAGCAAACGCTTTAAAAAATGTAATATTCATAACCCCTAGCAGTGAATTCGGCAATCTGCGTGATTATGAATATTCTTATCAAGATATACAGGGAAATACCTATTTGTGTCCAATAAGATTCATACAAGAAAATGGTAATTGGAAAATCAAAAATTTTTAATATTGGAAAAAAGGTAGTCTCCGGACTAGCAGCACTTTCTTTAGCGAGTATTATAACTTTCTCGGCAAAAAATAGTAATTCTTACGAAACCGGAACTATGGAAAATCCATCCATCCACCCATTATTGGTAGAGAAATTAGCAGAAAACTACCAACCAGCCACAGGAAAATTCTTTGATAAATATTGGATTAAGAGCGGATCGATCAAAGAAGATTCCCCCGATAATAACTATGCTCGAGCAGGAAATCATTTCCAGCATTGGCAGACTGGTGCGGGATTAACCTGTCCTTTCGATTATTGTAATGCGATCAAACCACATGGAAGCTCTGATTTTCTTCCTTTAGGAAATTGGATTAAAAATTCTCAAGCCCAAAGCACTTACCCCTATGGAGATCATAGCTGGGACAGAGTAAAAGAAGATTATCGTAATGGATCGATAGGAGAACATTTTGGATATGTATTCCATTTGCTAAGCGACTTAACTGTTCCGGCTCATGTACGCAATGATGTGCATGCTTCGTTTTTGGATAAAGATGATTATGAAGTGTGGACTGATGAACATAAAAATGAAATTATATATGCAGTTATGGGAAAATAGATCATTAACAGATTATATC
>CAZLJI010000760.1:1178-1642 GCA_964559565.1 uncultured Ignavibacteriaceae bacterium
TGCAGTTCAACCCAGAAATATTCCTAATTATTCTTCCTTGGATGAATTAATTTCTTCCGCAACTATTTTTACCGGATCTAATTTTTATAGTGATAGTTCAAGAGATGGAACAGTACAGGGGTTACGTCCAATATATGATGGACCAAGAACATATTATGGAAAAGATATTAACGGAACACCAAGTAAAATATTACGTACGGCTCTGATGGTTAATTTTGCTGACGATGCAAGTTTACGTGACCAATGGGAAGTATTAGGTTCAAAAGCTGTAGAGAATGGAATTGCTGCGTTAAAGATATTAGAAAGAGAAAATTCTTCTGGAAATGGAGGATATTGTGATACTTGTACTTCTCCTCAAGATTGTCAAAATGATTGGGTCTGTGGGAATTGGACGGGCACTAGCTATACTTTTTGCTATCCCTCTGCCAGCTGTTCTTCCAATACAAATTGCAGTGGAGGATATG
>CAZLJI010000761.1:0-1639 GCA_964559565.1 uncultured Ignavibacteriaceae bacterium
GGAGGCCAAAATAAGTCCGCAGGCCCTATGTTTGCAAAATGAAGCATAAGTCTGAGAATTTATTAAATTTAAACGACCACAGTATAAACTTAAAAATTTGACTTATGCTTACACAAATTAACAAAATTGATTTTAGTAGTCAACACTTTTATGTTGGCTTAGATGTACACCTAAAAAGTTGGAAGGTTACGATTATGACCGAAAAACTGATCTTAAAAACGTTTTCACAAGATCCTAAGCCTGAGCTTCTGCATCAACATCTTGTTCGAAATTACCCGAACGGAATTTATCATACTGCCTATGACGCCGGATTTTGTGGATACTGGATTCATAATAAACTAAAAGCTTTAGGTATTGATTCAATCGTAGTTAACTCCGCTGATATTCCGACAACGAATAAAGAAAAGGTTAATAAGACTGACAAAAGAGACAGCAAGAAAATTGCGAAATCTTTGAGGAGTGGTGACCTGAAAGCAGTTCATGTACCATCACTAAAAACGCTGGAGGACAGAGGCCTTGTGCGAACACGAGGTACTTTGGTTAAAGACCTTAGTAGGAACAAGAACCGGATAAAATCTTTCCTGTATTTTCATGGGATTGAGATGCCTGAGGCATTTAAAAATTCAGCAACTCATTGGTCTAAACGTTTTATGACATGGCTAAAGAGTATAGAACTGACAGAAAGTAGTGCTAAACGATCACTGGCCCTTATAATTGATGAGAGCCAGCATTTGCGATTGGTCATATTAAATGCTACTCAGGAGATTCGAAATTTGTCTCAGAGCGAGCAATATATTTCTAAAGTCAATTTATTGAGAACGATACCAGGTATTGGTGCATTAACCGCAATGATCATCCTAACAGAAATTGAAATAATCAACAGGTTCTCAAACTTTGATCAGTTGTGCAGTTTCATTGGATTAATCCCATCAACAAACTCAAGCGGAGAAAAGGATGTAGTTGGAGAGATCACCCATCGGGGAAACAATTTTTTGCGAAGTGCAATTATTGAGAGTGCCTGGATTGCCGCAAGGAGAGATATGGCATTAAATAAAAGCTATCACGACTATTGTAAGCGGATGGAGCCCAATAAAGCAATTATAAGGATTGCAAGAAAATTATTAAACAGGATCAGGTTTGTACTAAAAAATGATCAACCTTATGTTTGCTCAGTGGTCAAATAAAATTTTAAACTATAAAAACACCTTCTGTGAGACCGTTACTGCTGCCCTTCAGTTCTGAATTTTAGAATCTGCTATCTGCAGGCTACGGCTCACATCTTATAAAAAATAAAGCGAGGCAATACAGCCCGGACTAGTCTGGTTCTGTTGATAGAAGGATGTTTTTATAGATATAGTTCCTCCATATTTCCGTTCCGAAAATTTGGAGTTGAGTTTGTATTAGCCATAAGTGGCAATGAAATACAAAGAGAGCCTCTTTTTAACAAGAAGCTCTCAACTGCATTTCACAGCCATAAATCCTATTGCTGGTGAGTTGCTCTCCAGCAGAGCTCACTTCCTCTTCAGATTTATAGGATAAAATTACTGAAAAATAATTCGTCAGATTCTTGCTTTTCAACATAGAAGGGCAGCGGCAAAACAAAATGACTGATTCTAATGGAAGATTTCGCTGCATCCAT
>CAZLJI010000762.1:0-1636 GCA_964559565.1 uncultured Ignavibacteriaceae bacterium
CTTTTGATTACATTTCTAAAGATGAAGATGCAAAAGACAGAATCTTAAATTCCATTAAGAATGCCCGTAACAAATCTTCTTTAATAAAGGAAATTGGTAGATTGAAACAGGAGATCAATGTCAAATATGAGTTTGAAAAAAGCATCATTGGATCAAGCCCGGCCATAAAGAAAGTATTTGAACTTCTTGAAAAATCAGTGAAAACTCAAATTACTGTTTCCATTACCGGAGAAACCGGAACCGGAAAAGAACTGGTAGCAAAAGCAATACATTTCAATTCAAAAAAGAAAAACAAACCCTTTGTTGCCGTTAATGTTACCGCCATTCCAAAAGATCTGATTGAAAGTGAATTATTCGGACATGAAAAGGGAGCTTTCACCGGAGCGCTTGCCAGGAGAATTGGAAAATTTGAAGAGGCCGAAGGAGGCACTATTTTTCTGGATGAGATTGGCGAAATGGATTTGAGCCTTCAGTCAAAACTACTTCGTGTTCTTCAGGAAAAAGAACTTAACCGCATAGGAAGCAACCAGCTAATCAAACTCGATGTACGGGTTATTGTTGCCACGCATCGCAACCTGCATGAAGAAGTTAAAGCAGGCCGCTTCCGTGAGGATTTATTTTACAGATTATTGGGGCTTCCTATTCATCTCCCACCTCTGCGCGACCGCGGTCAAGACATTATAGTATTAGCGAAGTATTTTCTGGATCAATTCTCAAAAGAAAATGATTTGAAGAAATTCAAAATAAGCAGTGAAGCACAAGAAAAGCTGTTAAAGTACCACTTCCCCGGTAACGTCAGGGAATTGAAGTCGGTAATGGATCTAGCCGCTGTGATGGCCGAAGAAGGAGACATTCAAGCTAAGGACATCACGTTCAATAGTATTATGGATGAAGAGAATTTCCTGTTAAAAGAAATGACGCTGGAGATATACACCTACCGAATCATTCGCAGCTATCTGAACAAATATGATAACAATGTGATCGAAGTTGCCAATAAACTGGACATCGGAAAATCTTCTATCTACCGGTATCTGAAAGATATGGAAGCAGCGGGAATTTAAATTGAATAAAGGTATAATCTATCATAAATGAAATCTCTGGCAGGGTATGTAAAAAAGGGACTATTCTATAAGTCCGTAGTCGAAGAAGGCTCTGATATTATTTTTATTGTAAGCTATGACGGTCTTATACTCTATTGTAATAATTCTGTACGAGAACTAGGTTACTCCGCATCGAATATCACAGGCAAAAATTTCTTTGATTTCATTGAGCCTTCTATACTTCCTGACTTCAAAATTGAATTTCAAAAAAGTACTAAAAGACGTTTTTCAGAATCTGTTGAGTTTCAGTTCAAATGCAAGGATAAATCGTATAAGTTCTTTGAATTCAACTCCATCAATCTGAAACAAAAAGATGGTCTTGAAGGCCTGATTTTAGATTGCAGGGATATTTCGCAGCGAAAAAAAGATGCGGAAGAATTGCTGAGGGCTCAAAAAACAAAAGAATTATTTTGTGGTATTCCCTTCTAATTGTTCTGAAAATGGCCCGTCTATTGGTTCCCATAACTCTATTTTATTTCCTTCAGGATCCATGATATGGATAAACTTCCCGTATTCATAAACTTCGATCGAATCAA
>CAZLJI010000763.1:0-1029 GCA_964559565.1 uncultured Ignavibacteriaceae bacterium
AACGCGGAAAATTAAAGAGGAAATTGAACTACCAACCAACACAAAAGTTTATCAAATCGGTGAAACATTCGGTGGATTTGATCTGATCAGTTCTTATGTGAATAACGGACAGCTTAGCTCACAATTCAATTTTAATCTTTATGATGTTGCACTACCTGTATTTCTCTATCCGGAGAACTCATTTGAGATGCTTGATTTAACAATGATGAAAACTTTTCAGGTGTACGGAGTAAATCATCTTATGGGAAACCTGGCAGATAGTCACGATAAAAACCGTTACATGGCTTATGCAGATGGTGATCTGGAACTAAACAGTGGTGAGTCGATTGAAATCGGTTGGAAAAATCCTCCGCAGGTAGATAATCCATCCAGTTATGATAAACTTAAAATTCATCTTACATATGTACTTACTATTCCGGGAGTTCCCTTTATTTATTACGGTGATGAAATAGGGATGACAGGCGCTGCTGATCCCGACAACAGAAGAATGATGAGATTTGATAATGATCTGAATTCTTATGAGAAGCAGACATTAGAAGATGTAAGCAAATTAATTCACTTAAGAAAAAATCACTCTGCTCTGCGTTATGGAGACTTTTATACTTTGCAGGCTGACAAAAATATTTATGCGTACTTACGCTCCGATATGAATGAGAGAATACTTACGTTAATAAATAAAAGTGATGATAGACAAAAAGTTGACTTAACATTGCCTAGAGTTTATAAGCTTACAAAGGCAACAGATCTTATAAGCGGGAAAGAGTTTGAGGTTAAAAAAGGAAAGTTATCTGTGGTTGCTGAGAAGATTGGGTATAGAATATTAATGGTAGAGTAATGATTAAACACATCACACTACTTTGGGGGATTATTGTCAGGGGTCAAAAGAAAATTGCTATGTCAGATCTGATATCCTTTTATGAAGAATTAGATTTTACATATGTTATATAGTATACAGTCAGAGCGGGAATGTTGTTTCCAGGCATAAAATAAGACACCCAAAAATCTTTCATCTTCTTTTATTAACTTCGC
>CAZLJI010000763.1:1039-1632 GCA_964559565.1 uncultured Ignavibacteriaceae bacterium
AGAAAGATGAGGCATTAGACAATTTTAGGGCAGCGCTTCCATATTTCTATTCAGAAAGAAATAAAGAAATGGCTATATATACAAATAAGATCATGGGAGACATTTTTCAAAGTAAAAATTTAATTATGGAGACAATTTGCCTAGACAGACCATTAATTTCGGAATGATATTTATTATACTAGGATTATATGCCTACTTCGGTATTAGTAGTGAAAGTATAACCGCACTAATTCCGGCTTTCTTAGGTGTTCCCATGGTTTTACTTGGATGGGTTGCACAGAACGAAAAGCACCTTAAACTAGCTATGCATAGCGCAGTCGTATTAGCTTTTCTGGGATTCGTGGGAACTGTGAGCGGTTTATTTAAATTTTTCCGCATGATTGGCGGAGAGGAATTTGAAAGATCATCTGCAATTATTGTTCAGGCAATAATGGCGGTTCTATGTCTTGTGTTTTTAGTACTTGCAGTTAAGTCTTTTATAGATGCCAGAAAGTAGAAGCAATAACGAAAGAGAGCAATGTTTAATAAATGACTTCTATTAATTTCTTCTCTTCTAAATCGATTCTTGTTAATTTGTAAGCAACAATTCCCCG
>CAZLJI010000764.1:0-1630 GCA_964559565.1 uncultured Ignavibacteriaceae bacterium
CTGGCGGATGGCTTGATAAAACAGCGTACGAATCTTATCAGCCTATGAACCCGGTAGAACAGGAAGAACCTGAACAGCCATCTGAAAATGAATAATTTATTATAAAAGGAATTTAGAATTTAAGTCCCCAATCTTTTTAGAGAACGGGGATTTTTATTTTTAAGGAGGAAAAATCAGTGAAGAAGAAAGAATTAATTAAACGCGTTAAGAAATTTACCAAACCATTTCGCATTACTGATGGCAAAGATTTTAGATTAAAACATTTTGATCCGGCAGATACACTGGACTTGAAATCTGAAGACAAACCAAGAGCGAAAGAAGCTCTCCAAAACGGAATCGAGTTACTTGCTGAGTTACAGGATAAACTTTATGCTCAGGATAAATGGTCAGTTCTTTTGATTTTTCAGGCAATGGATGCCGCAGGAAAAGATGGCGCAATCAAGCATGTTATGTCAGGAATAAATCCGCAAGGCTGCCAGGTTTTCTCATTCAAAGCTCCTACAAGCGAAGATCTGGATCATGATTATATGTGGAGATGCTTGAAACGCTTACCTGAACGTGGACGCATTGGAATTTTCAATCGCAGTTATTATGAAGAGACTCTTGTTGTTCGTGTTCATGAAGAAATTCTGAAAAAGCAAAAGATTCCGGAAAAACTTGTTACAAAGCATATTTGGGATGAAAGATTTCAGGACATCCGCAATATTGAAAAGTATTTATCAAGAAACGGAACAATAGTAAGAAAGTTTTTTCTTCACGTTTCTGCAGATGAACAGAAAAAAAGATTTCTGGAGCGAATTGATAATCCGGAGAAGAACTGGAAATTTTCTTCAGCAGATGCAAAGGAACGTGGTCACTGGGATGAGTATATGAAAGCCTATGAAGATATGATTCGTAATACTGCAACGAAAGATTCACCGTGGTATGTAGTTCCTGCTGATAACAAATGGTTCACTCGGTTAGTGGTTGCTGCTGCAGTTATCGATAGTCTGGCGTCACTTGATTTGGAATATCCTGAAGTTGGTGAAGAAAAACTTCAAGAACTGGCTGAAGCAAAAAGTTTGCTTGACAAGGATTAGTCAGGTAAAATTATTTTTCAATAAAGGAGAAAGAAACCCACATGAAAAAATTTTTCAAACCTGGACCAAATTGGCTTCTGATATTCATCCCAATATCGTTCGTGCTGGAAAGTGCTCACGCTTCAGAACCATTAATTTTCTTTTCTGCAGCGCTCTCAATTATACCAATTGCTAAGTTGATCGTTCATTCAACAGAGCAACTTGCAACGTATACAGGTGATGCTATTGGTGGATTACTAAATGCAACATTCGGGAATTTTCCGGAGTTAATAATAGCAGTAGTTGCATTAAAAGCAGGACTTTATACAATGGTATTAGCTTCAATTGTTGGAGCAATACTTGCAAATCTTTTACTTGCACTTGGTCTTTCATTTTTTATTGGTGGGACAAAACATCACATCCAGGAATACAATCCAGCCAGTGCACGTGTCTATGCTTCGATGATGTTTATGGCTGTAATAAGTTTGGCAGTTCCAAGCTCATTTAATACTCTCTTTGGTTCTCAAGACGTTCTCAGACCGCCTTTCTGGCTCGTTCAGCGATGAACAACG
>CAZLJI010000765.1:0-1629 GCA_964559565.1 uncultured Ignavibacteriaceae bacterium
ATTTAAATGCAGGTCCGCCAGGAATAACTTCAACCACTTTGGTATAACCATCTTCACTCATTAGTCTCGCTCCAATGCCTTCAAGAGAAAGGCTCATGTCGATTTTGAAATTTTCCGATGTTGCAGGAGATAAATAATTTGTATGAGGATCGACAGAGCTTGTATAAGAATCCATAGCTAGCTGAAATACATCATCACTGTTGTATTGATATAATGCACGGCTAAAGCTATCATATCTTTTTTTAAGATTAGTTTTAATTTCCTCTTCATCTTTGCCAGCCAAACTCAGATTCAAGGCATCATTCTTAACTCTCCCTTCCCACATCTTATTCATTTCTTCAGGATTAACTACCCAAGTTGAATTATCGCGATTTATCTCTGCTGAATCATTTTGTGTAAAATCAAATCCCCTGGTAAGAATCGTATCGACGTAATTCATTCGCTCTATCATCCTTTTTTCATATAGATTGAAAATATCAAAGAAGGGCTTGATATCTCCATTTAAAATGTAGTCATCAAAAGAGTATCTTTCTTTTTCAAGCACAGTGATGTCAGATTCATAGAAATACACCTTACTGTTATCCAACGTCTTCAAATATTTGTCAAACATTAAAGAAGATAGAGAATCATCCAAGTTAAACTCCTTGAAATGATAACGTGACAGCATTGTTGTTACAAGTTGATTCTCAAGCATAAAATGATTTTTTGGTTCTATTGTCCTAAGAGTATCGGAATTAATTTCTTCCTCACCTGAACTTTTTTTAGATCCTGCAAGGAAAAAGTTAGCGGTCAGGATAATTATTAAAATTATTGGTATAGCTTTCATAATGTTTATAAGTTTTTTGTTCATAAATTTATTAGTCTTTGCTTACTGTTAATTACAAAGAGAAAACTTAAGTATCAATGCAAAATTGACGAGTGGAATTTATTAGTAGTAATCAATTCAGATTGAAATAGGATGTAAATTAATCTTCCGAATAAATACTTCGCTGATAGATGTAATCTACATTCTTAAGAATTTTATCAGTATTAAAAATTTCATCGAGTTCTTTTTGACTAACGTAATTCATCACTTCCATTGATTTTAATAATTCGTCTTTGAGAAACTTATCCTTATTTGCCCAGACGTCCATCGCAAAGCTTTGAACTATTCGGTAAGCATCTTCTCTGGAAACTCCCTTATCGACGAGTTTCAGTAAAACAGTTTGAGAGAAAACTAATCCTCTGGTGAGGTTTAGATTTTTCATCATATTTTCAGGATAGATCAGCAGATTCTTAACTAACTTTATTAACAAATCAAGCGCATAGTTCAGAGCAATGCAGCTATCCGGAACAATAATTCTTTCAACAGAAGAATGAGATATATCACGTTCGTGCCAGAGAGCAACGTTTTCAAGAGCAGCTATTGCATTAGCTCGTAACACTCTTGCCAGTCCTGTAATTCTTTCACTGATAACAGGATTTCTTTTGTGCGGCATTGCGGAGGAACCTTTTTGTCCTTTTGAAAAATATTCTTCAGCCTCCAAAACTTCTGTTCTTTGAAGGTGCCTGATTTAAAGAGCCATCTTTTAAATCGAGGATGCCATTATGGCAAGACTCGTGAAATATTCAGCGTATCTGTCTCTCTGT
>CAZLJI010000766.1:0-1623 GCA_964559565.1 uncultured Ignavibacteriaceae bacterium
AAAAAATGGGGGGGGGCATGAAGGGGCGATTGGTTTCCGTTTTCATAAGAATGAAATCCAGAATTTAGAAGCATACGTGCTGAGCATTGTTAATGATTTAAATAATAGATGCAATATTTAGCATAGTATTATTAATGGATGTCAGAGTCATTCTGATGAGGCGATTATCTTTCGATAATAATTTTTAATATTTTTTTCGCGCCTTTATCATTTGTCAAGAGGACAAGGTAAACACCGCTTCCAACCAATTTACCATTATCGCTTGTTACATTCCACTTGTAGTGACCGGAAGATGAAAATTTTTCAACTAATTGGATGCCTTGAATTGTAAAAATATTAATTTTTGTATTCCTTGTTAAATTTTTAAAATCAATAGAATTATGCTTCAATGCATTAAACACTGATGGGGCAGCTAAAGCATCATCAAGGTCTGACATTAATACTTTATTTAACGTGAGGAGACCGGTCGTTTGATCAGAGGATACGGCATTCTCGCTTGCATCATATATACTTGCTTCGGAGAGAGGAGTAATTTCAATTGTCTCTACTCCGGATGGATTCCCTTGAATATCAAGATATAGTCGAAGGATTTGATTTGAGTTGGACGGTTGCTCGGCTGGTTCGGAAACATTTGTGATGGCCGCATTCTTTGCATTGCCGTTATTTCTGATAAGTGATATTGACAGTGAATCACTGCTGATTTTTGTTTGAGTATTTGCATTGGAAAATACCGCCTCACTTAATAATAGATCAACAAATTGATTCTTTTTATTCAACTCAGCAGAAACGAATACAGGAGATGCTCCGTCGATTTCGATGATATCATCTAGAGGCCGTATGAAATTATTGTTAGTATCAGAGATTGTATTGCCGTCAATAAATTGTATGCTGATGTTATTAATGCTGGTGTCAATTTCCAAATCGTCCGTCTCATATAAAATTCGAATGAATTGATCATTTGGTGAATCAAGTGAATCAAAACTGGTTGCTGGATTGTTATTGAATAACCATTTGTTTGCTACAATGGAGTAGTCTCTTATTGGTTCATTAAATTCAATGTCGACAGCATCGATTCGTCCGTCAGCGTCCAGGTCTCTTATTATGGCAGCTACAATGGCTGGAGGATTTGTGTCGATGACAATATCGCACAAGTCTGCAATATTTGTAGTTAATGTCAGATCGGCATCAATTAAAGTGGTATTTTGAAGAGTTGCAGTGCCGGTGAGGGTTATGGCTATCGAGTTAAGATCTGTCGTATTATCGCCTGAGCCAACTGTATATGTTCCAGTTAGGGCATCTGATGGATAGGCTCCTGCGGATACAGAAACTATATCCCCAGTATCCAGTGTAATATTTAAACTTCCTGCGCCAGCCAATGTAACTGGCTCACTCAACGTCAGTGTAATGCTGATAATGTCTCCGATTGAGTAAGACCCTTTTGGGGTTGTCGATGAGATGGAAATGATTGTGACGCTTGATTCATTGTCATTGTTGATAATGCCGACCACATCTGCAAAGTTTTGTGTGTCGTAATTGCCATCCAGGCTGACCGCAGCGGCAGTGATAATATCATAATTCTGCGGACCATCGAGAATAAAATCATCTGCGCCGGTCACAGTGATT
>CAZLJI010000767.1:0-1623 GCA_964559565.1 uncultured Ignavibacteriaceae bacterium
CAGCTTCTTTCGAAAAAATATAGCACCGGAGCTAAGCAACAGGAACCATAAACCCGAACCAATGAATACTCCAGCTACAAGAATTGTAGAAGAAAAATAACTGAGTCCATCTCCTAAGCCGAGTGCTGCAAATACAGCAACAAAAGCAAAGATTGTTAATGGATTAGTGAGCGTTAAAAAAACGGTAGTAAGATATGATCTTAAAATGCCATTGTTGTTAAGTTTAATTTTGGGATCCTTTGGTTGGGCACGGAATATTCTTACACCAAGAAATAAAAGTAGAGCTCCGCCAATTAACCGAATCCAGAATCGCTGATCAACTAGTGTATCTGAAATAATTGTGAGTCCAAATGCAGCAACAGTTCCATAAAATAAATCCGCAGTCGCTGCTCCGAGACCGATGATTAAACCCCGTAACCGACCCTCAGTGAGTGTTTTTCGAATACACATTATTCCGATGGGTCCGACCGGTACAGCCATCGCAAAACCGATAGCCAAGCCCTTAAGGAAAAATATGAGTTCCATTTTAATATTTGCTATTGAAGTTAATGCTATATGATAAATAGGAAAAACGCCGGTTCGGATACCTTTTCATTGCAGAACTTCAATCATTATTAATCAGTATCAAGATTGAGCGAAATTGTGAAGAGATATTTTTTACTTTCCTTGTGTGTTAACCCGTTCTCAGGGTGACTCTCAGCAACTCGATTATTCTGATAAGTATTCATATCTGGTGGATATATAATTTGAACACTAGGATAGTTTCTTTCAAACTCTTCCCCGCTCAAGGTATCTCGTATATCGAGCATTATGAAATGACCAGCTTCTATCATTGATTCTGCATTTATCATGTAATTAGCCATTGAAAAATCACTCGCCAGCTATTCTTTCTTTGTGAATATTTCGTTAAGTGCAACCACAATGGTATCTACTTCACGATTAAAATCTATTTTGAATTTTTCCCAGCTATCTTTTCCTTCATACCGATATTCATTCATACTTTTTCTTAATTCAATGTTTTTTTGTTCTAACGTTAGCACTTGATTTTCATATTTAGCTTTGAATTTTGCAGTTGTAGTTTTCATAGCTGCTTTGAAGTCATCAATTTTCTTTTGGTTAGCGTCGATTTTTAATTCGGTTTCTGTCTTGAATTGCTGCCATTCTTTTTCAAATTGAGCCTGAGCATCTAGCATTTCCTGATTAGCCTTCCTGACTTCATCTTGATCATTCTCTCGATTGTTTTCACAACCAAAAAAGACTGATCCTGTGATAAGAATTGATATTGCTAAGATGAAATATTTGTTTTTCATAATACTTCTGTCCTTTTATTTTTATGCGTTTTAGTTAATTGATTACAATTATATAATAGGAAGAAATTCTAGCTTGTTCAATCGGTCAATGGGATGAAAAAGGGATTACATCTTTGGTATGAGTAAATAATCTGACTCGTATTGTAATTTATTAATGGGTCAACAGTTGATCATAGAAATACTCATGAAAATTGTTTCGAGATTTTCATCTGATTGTGAAGAGTTTGACTGTTTTTCTGTCAACCTTTTCAGTACGATTCATTTAGAAATAAGAAAAGAGGCTATCTCAAAAAATTTTCTCGAAACATTTCAT
>CAZLJI010000768.1:0-1623 GCA_964559565.1 uncultured Ignavibacteriaceae bacterium
CTATATTCTTTAAATCCATCAACGAAAGAGAAGAAGCAGCTAACGAATGTAGTCGGTGGTGCGTTTATGCCTGATGTGAGCGAGAGTGGTGAATTAACTTACTCCGGTTATACTTCAACTGGCTATAAAATATTTCACATAAAAAATGAAGAACAAAAAGAAATCAGCACAACAGAAAGTTATGTGTGGAGAAAAAATCCTCCGCTTGATATAAGAAAACCAAATGGAGATATCGAAGAGTTTGATATCGAATCACTGAAAAATTTTAATGATTACAAAACTCCTGAATACACTGAAACAAAATACAGCGGTGCCTTTTCGAGCTTGACCTTTTTCCCATTTATAAGATTCGACAACTACAACACAGAAAACAGCTTTTGGCAAAGAATTAAACCAGGGTTGTACGTAGCATCCAATGATATGCTGAACCGCTATGCAATTTTTGCCGGCGCAGCTATAAATGCAAAGTTTGAGAGAGATTTATTCTTAATATTTGAATTTAAAAACAAATTGCCGCTGATTAGCTTACTTGGATTAAAGCCCGAACTCGCAGCGGAACTTTACAGTGTAAGTAGAAAAGCCGATATCGATGTTCTCTTTGGACCTGATACAGTAAACGGTAATGTATCTTATGATCAGGTTATTCCGACTGAAGTTACATACAATCTTTTAGAATTCGATCTTGCAGCAAGACATCAAATTATAAATCGCTACAATGATCTCGAACTGAGATTTATTTTCAGTCGGTACACTGCAACAATAGGCAGCTTTATAATTGAAACGGATGGTGATCCGATCCTTTATCCAACTTCTGATGATACTTACTTCATTGGTCGGGATTTAAGATTGAGCTATAACTTTGAAGCACTTCTGCCAACACGCGATACAGATATCAATCCAGTTGGAATGTCAGTGGATTTTGTTTACGATTACGAATGGAATGAGTTCAACGATGAAGGTGAATATGTTATAGAGGACGGATTGCTCAAACCAAAATACAACGATTACAATTTTCACAGACTTCTTCTCGATGGCAGCGTGTATTTTCCACTTTGGGGAGATCATACTTTAACTACGCGGCTTGCCGGTGGTACGATACTCGGTCCCGCTGTTCCTGATTTCTTTGATTTTTATCTTGGTGGGCTAATCGGAATGAAAGCTTATCCATTCTACTCAATCAGTGGTAATGAAATAGCCTGGGTGAACTTTACATATCGTTTTCCGCTATGGAGGGACATTGATTATAAGTTGAGTTTCCTCTACTTCGATAAAATCTTTCTCTCTTTCCATTGTGATTACGGAAATGCATGGACAGGCGATTTCACATCTTTCTCCGATTTCAAAAAAGGAGCAGGAGCAGAGATTCGTTTACACATGAATTCATATTATCTATTTCCTACGGCATTATTTTTTAATGCTTCTTACGGTTTTGACCAATTCGATAAGGTCGTTGAGCAGGGTGTTGCAACTTATGGTAAAGAATGGAGATTTTACGGTGGAATTCTTTTCGGATTTGATATAGTCAATAGTAAAACTGGTTTTACAAATCCAAATCGTATAAGGTAGTGATATGAAGACATTAAAAATATTTTTTGCAATTTTTCTTTTTTCAGCTCTTTCATT
>CAZLJI010000769.1:0-298 GCA_964559565.1 uncultured Ignavibacteriaceae bacterium
GGAATAAGGGGTAAACCCGGGAGCTACATTGGGCAGCCATACATAACCATAATCGTAATTGTATACCCAGGTTCCATAGGGGCTCAATTCATCATAAAATACCTGGAAACTGACGGATATCCCCTGTGCTGCTGATTTTTGCGGCATTATCGAGACAGCCGTGGATAGTAGAAGCAAAAGTGAAATTATTTTAATCTGAGTTTTCATCGATTTAATTTTAATGTGATAGAATTATCACAATACAAAGTTCCATACCTTTCAATTTAAATGCGTTACACAATTCCGGAAAAGTGTTGCA
>CAZLJI010000769.1:308-1623 GCA_964559565.1 uncultured Ignavibacteriaceae bacterium
ATATCTCACTATGGCGGGCTTTTCAATATCAAAGTCCCCGAAGCCGACATCATTCGTTTGAAAAGAATTCATCTTGAAAACCCCCTGGCCGACTCCGGGCACGGAGGGATAAAATGATATGGAGATTTGAAAAGTATTAATGACCAGGTAGTCGTTTTTAATAAGGATTCCCAACCCTAACTGTGAAAATACTTTGCTGTTTTTATAACCGGAGGCTGCATCGCCCAGCATTCCTAGAGAGCAGGTAATAAAGGGCCCGAAACGGAATCCGATAAAATTCCATGGGGCATAGGATTGTGTTTGCAGTTTTATTAAAAGGCGGCTTGAACCCGTCAGTGAAGGGCTTTTAAACCCATCAAGCCCAGCCCCGTCATTCAGCGTCACACTTTCGTAAGGGAGCCGGTTTATGCCGATGAGAACCTGCGGCTTTACAAATTGCCTGAATTTCCAGTTCCCAATTTCCACCAACCCTGTGAAATATATTGCACCAGCCGAAACTATACCTTGCTGTGAATGTGACCTGTAGAGCGATCCATATTCAATGTTTGCACTGAGGTACCCCCATGGATAATAATTTCCAAATGAAACACGCGCTCCATAATAAAATGAGCCAGCATTCATTTTGTCCAGATAACCGCCTGTCAGGCTGAATACTCTGCCAACGGGTATATCTTCAGTAATGCCGAAATTAAAGATGAATTTATCCTGTGCATATTTTCGTCTTGAGATCCCAATGCTTGCCAGATAGAAGTTTTCATTGGAATATTGATTCATTGTATCGTACTCCGCAATCGGTTTTTCGAGATAGTTGATCCGTAAATAACGAACGGTAGTTACAAATTTTGTGACCCGGTCATTTTCCGTATTGCCTTGTGTTAATTGCATGGCAATGCCTGCCCAGTAATCTTGTGTGTTATATTTAAATCCCTGCAAAAAAACCAGGGAATCGCTGGCATAGATGAAATCTTCGCGGAAATTCTGAGTAAAATTCACACCTCCTGCCCACCTTGTGAGGGGTGAAAAGAACGGGCGTTCAAAGGCAAAACTCCGGATGGAATTTCTGAATTCGTCAGTTCCAAAATGAAGGTTGGTATTAATATATGTTTTGCCGATATTTGGAACGAAGTAATTGATATTGTATGTATTTTTTCCAGCACCGGGAAACCACGTATAAAAGTTGCTGAAATCGTGGCCGAGCCCTAAAAAATTATTATCCGTCAGACCAATCGTATTGCGTGATTTGGAAATAGCAACTTTAGGAGTAATGCTCCATTTATCCAATTCACGGATATAAACATCGACCGAATCAGAATTT
>CAZLJI010000770.1:0-1622 GCA_964559565.1 uncultured Ignavibacteriaceae bacterium
TTATCGGCAACGTAAGGAGGGTCTTTTTATTGAATCGCTAAACTCCTGGTATTGTGGTTAGTCGAGCATCGCGAGCAATATAAGTCCCACACTTCCAAGGTTAATGTTGCCCAGAACCCACGCAAACCGCGTGCCTATCGGGCCGCTTAAAATATACTTAAGCACTGATTACCACAACTGATATCTTATACATAATATCACTGTTTTACAGCTACGCAGTGCCAACCAAAACACGCCAAGTCTGTTGCCTTAATATCTCTACGAATATTGAAATATATGCTTCCAAATATTGAATATAAATATGCTAGAGGCCATGCCCAATTACATCTCTGACGTTCCTGGCTACCAAGTCTATCAATTTCCTGCTTAAGCAAAGCATACCAGTCTCCATTAGGCGAAAGTTCTTTTATTATAAACCCACGTAATGGTAAATGATATTCGTACCAATATCTTGAAAATCCAGTGCAATGATGATATGGCGCCATATGTACCAATGATACAAATGGAGCAGTTATTATTAGTATTCCATTTTGCTTCAGTAATCTTGAGAACTCATCAAGAGCCTTATCCGGCTCTGGTATATGCTCTAATACCTCACTACATAATACGGCATCAAAACTATCATTTGGAACAGGTATTGATACAATATCGCTAATAATATCTACTTTACTTGTGTTCCAATTACTTTTTTGTAGACCTTCCGTTATAGCTCCACCCGTTCGTCCCTTATATTGACAAAAGTCTTGAGATACATATTCTAGATGATTACAATATATTCTATTACTTAATTCCCCAGCGCCTGCGTCTAGTAATTTCATTCCAGCTGGTATTTGAGCTAGTGTATTTTGTAACCACGTTTTTCGAGCAATTTCATTGTTGTTTCTGTATAACAATTAACTGCCTCCATTTCACATGCAGCTAAGTATTTCTATACCTGTAAATTGTATTACCCATAACTAAATAATCCACAGCGCCAGATTTATACGCCCTTACTGCATCAGCAGGCGAACAGACTATAGGCTCTTCGTGCATATTAAAGCTCGTGTTAACCATTGCGGGTCTATTTGTTATTTTCATAAATTCATTTACAACACTCCAATATAATGGATCAACATTTTTTGATATTATTTGTGGACGTGCAGTATTATCAACATGAACAACAGCCTGTAGACAATCTCTCCATTTATGCTTTACATTATATGTAACAGTCATATATTCTGAGCATATTTTTGTATTCCCCCAGTTAGAAAATACATCATCTGCATATTCCACAAGACACACAGGTGCAAATGGCATAAACTCTGTCCTGTGTAATCTTTTGTTAACACTATCATTAATAGATTTATCGCCAGGATGAATCAATACTGTTCTATGCCCCAACGCCCTTGGGCCATACTCCATAGCGCCTTGAAACCAACCAACAATTTTATTATTTGCTACCATTGATGCTACCGCAAAAGGCAAATTATCTGTATTCTCAACTAATAGATCACTATCATGTGCCGCCTCATCCATTTCACTTTGCTTATACGAGATGCCCATAAATACATTATTTAATTCTCTAGACTTGTATTTATTATTAATATTATTACAATATGTTAGAAAGGCAGCCCCAGCAGATG
>CAZLJI010000771.1:0-1620 GCA_964559565.1 uncultured Ignavibacteriaceae bacterium
AAGTAAAAATATATATGATAAAATAGAATTAGAAATAACTAATTATAATTCATCTATCGGGGAATTAATTAATAAGATATCTAATGTAGATGAACAGAATAAGAGCATAATAAGAAATAATAAATTATTTACTGATCCATATTACCATGGTATTTATGGTTGGGAATATGTAACCCCTATCTCTGATTTATCTGAGACTAGTACTATAGCCGAGAATGAGGCTAGAAGGTTAGAAATGGAAAAAGAGAGCCCGGAAAGCAACCAAGCCGTGCACTGAAACTAATAGAACAGATTTATATACAGAATCCTGAAGTCAATTCCGTTATTCTGACTCAATCACCAAACATCATGGCGTTTGGCGTTTCTGATGCCCGTCTCGACGTGCGTACGATACCGGAAAGTTGGATATTTCTCCAGGATATTCCGGTAGTACCATTCGGGAAGCAGTTTGCTGGAAATCATACGATTCCGGAATTAATTTCCAAAAACACTCCAGCGGTGATTATTCAAAACGATTCCATCATTGTGACTGGGGATAAACTACTACAGACATTCGACAGGTTGGAAGTGGCGGAATTCAGCGCTAAATCGCTCATTATGAGTAAATCCATCGGTGAACTTGTACCGATCAATGATCAGCAAATCGAAGATTTGAGGGTGAAATTTTTAAGTTGACTCAGCGAAGGAGCGCCTGAAATTCCTGGAATTCGGGATTGACGTGAATTCTGCCATCAATTTCAACGACGGGGAACGATACATAGCCCTGGAATTTGGCATCCTCGATTTTTTTCACTAATTCATTGTAGTACTGCGTGTTGGTCTCGACGTCCTTGAAGGTGTATTGTACAGTGAGAGAGTCAGCCTTCTTCATAAAGTCGATGCAATGGTCGCACGTCATACTGCCATAGATCACGACATCACGGGATTTGCCGCATTGTACAGTGAAAAATACCAAAAGTATCAGGAGGATCGGGATAAGTTTTTTCATTACAGTTAAATTAAAAAGGAACTGTTATTTTTTCAGACTTTTCAAAAATAGGGGAATTAATGCAATAATCGTAGACAAAAGCGTAATAGCCTAAGGTTAAAAATTCATGAAAACTTGGTGATAGGGCAGTGTTCATCTTATCAAGCACCTTTTTCTGTATAGGAAAGGCTCCGACACTTTTACAGGTAAATTGGGGATTAATTGGATTGTTGAATTGTTTTACGAATTTCATTTTCAGAAATTCGGGATCAACGCCCGATAAATATGAAAGCTGCCATACTCGAAAAATATAATCATTTCACGGTTCGCGAAAAGCCAGATCCCATCGTAAATCCGGATGAGGTATTGGTCCACGTGCAATTTGCCTCCATTTGCGGGAGTGATCAGCATCTTTTCAAAGGAGATTTTCATCCTCGCACCAAATTGCCTTTTACGCCAGGGCATGAATTTGCCGGTACTGTTGAGCAGGTTGGCAATGAAGCCTTTGGATTTGAAATTGGCGATCATGTGGCCGTTGATCCGATTATATGGTGTGGTGTGTGCGATGCTTGTAAGAATCATCACTATCCGGCGTGTGAAAAACTCAGGCTTATTGGTATCGACCAGGACGGAGGATTTGCGGAATATATTTC
>CAZLJI010000772.1:0-1619 GCA_964559565.1 uncultured Ignavibacteriaceae bacterium
GTTTATGGTGAATTCTCAGATGATGGTGGTTTCCCTGAAATCGCAGCAGTAACAAGTTCTCCTCTTCCTCATCCTCATCCTCTAATAGTTATGAGTGAAATTGAATTTCCTGGCTATCCCGGTAATTGCACGGGCTTTATTCCTGTAGGAACAAAAAATGAGATTCAAGTTGGAAGCGGAGTCGGTTCAACTGCCGGTCATTCAAATATTGAAATGGGTGATTTTGATGGAGACACAGATCTTGATTTAATCACTCTCGAAACTTTCTCATCAGTTTTATTTATTAAAAATCAGGGCAACCTAAACTTCACTTCAGAATCAATCTCAGTCGCTGGTGCAATGGGAATTGCAAGCATGGATTACGAGAACGATGGTGATCTTGATTTTATAACTGTAAATGATCAGCTGCAAACCAACGGCATAACAGTATTTCTGAATGACGGCATTGGAAATTTTACCACAAGAGAAAATTGTTTCTTTCCATTTGCAACAGGACTTCCGCGCAGTGTCGCCGCGTCCGACTTTGATCAGGATGGCAAAACAGACATAGTAATTGTTTCAAGTGTTGCGGCCGGAGTTGATTCACTTTTTGTTTTATACAACTTAGGTGGTGGAACAGTCGGAATTCAAAGTGAGGAAACAGATGAAAGCCCAACTTCATTTTCGCTAGCACAAAATTTTCCTAATCCATTCAACCCGGTCACAACTATTCAATATTCGCTCCCACAAGCTGGAAACATAAGTCTTAAAATTTACAGCTTACTCGGCGAAGAAGTAAAAACTTTGGTTGATGAATTCAAGCAACCAGGGAAACACTCCGCTCAATTTAACGCAAACAACCTTGCAAGTGGAATTTATTTCTATCGTTTGCAGGCTGGTTCATTTGTTGAGACAAAGAAGATGATATTATTGAAATAAATTTTTCTTTTTTCCCATTCTTAAAGAAGGGATATAAACAACTTAATGTCCGATATCCCTTATCTTGGAATTTTATAGCTTTTTAATAAATAATCACCAAATAAAATCACGCATTTGCGTGATGTTTTAATACAGCTGTGGATTTATTTTTCGAGCCAAAAAATTCACAGGAGATATTTTGAAAACATTTTATATCCTAATTCTTATATCATTTTTCACAACTAAATTTTATTCACAACCATTAAACGGTTCTTATACTATTGGCGGTAATAATCCTGATTTTGTTACTCTTCAACTGGCGGCTGATGCATTAAATGCCAATGGTGTCTCCGGAACTGTATTTTTCAATATCCGTCCCGGCACTTATTCTAAAAACGGCGGAAACAATACTGTTCTTCTTCTCGACAGTACTGTTACTGGGCTATCGGATGCTAATAGAATAACTTTTCAACCCGATGCAGCGGCAGGAGGAACTGTTGATAATGTTATTCTTGAAATGAACATTACAAATACTAATACTGCAGACGTTGGATTGGTTTTAGTCAGTCTTGATTATATAACTTTTCAAAATTTAACCTTTCAGGAAAATGATTCTTCACAGCACATTTTCAACAATCGACTTGTCGATCTACAAGTAAACTGACTTTACAATCCTCTGCTTGAAGGTATATCGTTTGAGGGTTGCAAATTTATAGGATCCA
>CAZLJI010000773.1:0-916 GCA_964559565.1 uncultured Ignavibacteriaceae bacterium
GAGCGCTCCAAAACCTCGCCCCCGCGAAATGCGATACGCTCAAGGCGCTTATTCCCATAACAAAAAGAAAGGCCTCGATATTTTCTTCAACAAAAGAAACCGTGATAGGAAGTACTAATACCAACGCTATTATTGTAAATAATCCTGCTTCCAGCATATTAACTCCCGGCATCCGCTTATAGCGGTACGCCTGATCTTGCAGCTATAATTTCAGCTGCGGCACTTACCTTTGGAACTTCTATGTGCTCATACCTATAAATTGTTCTGTTTAAATTACTCAGCTCAACAATATCATCATCAAACAGAACAATCCTTTTTATTGAATCAATTGAACCAGCTATTTCAGCAACATGACCACCAATTCCACCCAACCCAATAATCCAAATTGTATTTGGTAGTCCATCAAAACAATCTTCTTTCAATAAATCACTTCTTTGAAATTGATCACGCTTGATACCACCATTTTCAACTTCACGTCTAAGTATCATATCATACTCTCCTAACTGAACCTGTTGCGGCCTTTACTTTATTTGCGATGTTATGTGGAATCAGTTTATCATAAGCCTTTTCTCCAAAATCTCTTGTTAATTGCCAATATGCACTATCAAAGTTGATCACTTTAATAGCTTCTTCTATATCAACTAGAAAATTGACATATTCAGAAGTAAAAGCACGTCTGTTATTTAACAAGGTTTGAAATTGTGTTGATAAACTGGAACCAATACAAATCGCATTATCAGATGCAATGTTGGGGTGTTTAGCATCTGCCTTTAATCTAAAACTCGTACCCAAATTAGAAGGATCAAAAGTCAAACTTTTGACATAATATTTACCCATAAACTCTTTAGGGAGTTTATAAACATTTTGACTTTTGATACAAAATTCAGGAGTGATGTTAACATCTTTTTCCCAAACA
>CAZLJI010000773.1:926-1619 GCA_964559565.1 uncultured Ignavibacteriaceae bacterium
GATAAATATATCCAGCTTTTTGAAAAGCAGTAAAGAATTTTGAACCTAATGCCAAACATCTATTAAACGCTGCTTTCTCAGCACGTTCTCGATTTTGAATCATCAGATTTAAAACTCTACGATACATCTTGTTTTGATTTAGAAATAAATATGACAGTTTTTCTGTATCATGATTATCTCTATAATCATCATTGACATCAAGTAAACTTGACATAACAGATTCAATATTTGATGCCAATTTTCCTATATCTGACATTCCCAACTTTTCTCCAATACGGGATAGCATCATAACAATGATATCATTTTTCAAAAGATCAGTCGTGCCAGTGTCTTGTTGGAAATAACTTGCTCTAACTCTGTTGGTGAAATCATAGATCTTTGTTATCAGTTGTCTACAAACAGCTTCACCCAATTTGTTATAGAGCTCGATGAATGTGCTGTGTAACAATATTGGTAATCCATCAATTGTAATACCACCAATCATTAAATCTGAATTACCAATCAAAAACAAAGCATAATGCTCTTTGTCATGTCCATACCCAATCAAATCCTTCATATTACAAGTAGTGACAATAAGTTCAGAATTGTTGATTTCAGGTTTTAAATTGAATATGTTACTTTTTGTTTGTTTCAAACTTGGAAGAGATTTATACCAAGGTATATTATCAGAATTACCTCTAGAAGCTCTCATTT
>CAZLJI010000774.1:0-1614 GCA_964559565.1 uncultured Ignavibacteriaceae bacterium
CATCCGGACCAAATGCAGGATTAACAAAAGATTGAGTGGCAACAACACCAACCCCTGCTTCTCCCCACGAAACAATCGAACCGACAGAAAACCAATGCGATTGAACAGCAACACCCATTTCACCAGTTTCAGGATCGCGGGCAACGATTGAGTAGGTTGCGACAAGTGGATTATCGCTGTAAAATGATTGTGCAAAATTAGAATCAGTGATTAATGATAGCAGAAAGAATATGAGTAGGATAATTCTTTTCATTTATTTTTCCTTTCCAGGTTAGGAAATAATTCTTCTATGTTGGTAAAAATAGACCTGAGTAACTTATCTATCAATATCGTTAATTGAATTCTGCTTTAAGAAATTTGCCGGTAACACTCTTGGAATTTTTAATTACCTGTTCAGGAGTTCCTTCAGCAACAATCTTTCCACCAAATTCACCACCGCCGGGACCGAGATCAATAATCCAGTCAGCCATTTTAATCACATCCATATTGTGTTCAACAACAACAACAGTGTTTCCTTTATCAACTAGCTTATTCAGAACATCAAGTAAAATTCTTACATCTTCAAAGTGAAGTCCTGTTGTTGGTTCATCCAAAACATAAAGTGTTTTGCCTGTCGAAACTTTGCTCAATTCAGTTGCGAGCTTTACTCGTTGTGCTTCTCCACCGGAAAGTGTTGTTGCCTGTTGACCGAGAGTAATATAACCCAAACCAACATCGTTCAACGCTTTTATTTTTCTTTTTATTCGAGGAAGGTCTTCAAAGAAATCCAAAGATTCAGAAACACGCATTCCTAAAACATCGGCAATAGATTTTGTTTTGTATAGAACTTCGAGGGTTTCCCTATTGTATCTTTTTCCTTTGCAGGAATCACAATGAACATAAACATCAGGCAGGAAATTCATTTCAATTTTTTTCAATCCATCACCGCTGCATTCTTCGCATCTTCCACCTTCAACATTAAAGCTGAATCTTCCGGTTTTAAATCCCCTCATTTTTGCTTCAGGAAGCTGTGCAAATAAGTCACGAATATGAGTAAATAAACCAGTGTAAGTCGCAGGATTTGAACGGGGCGTTCTTCCAATAGGTGACTGATCTATCTCAATTATCTTATCAATGTTTTCCAATCCTTCAACTTTGCTAAATGGGAGAGGAACAGATTTAGATTTGTACAACTTATTCATTAATATTTTCACAAGCGTTTCATTCAGCACAGATGATTTGCCCGAGCCGCTGACACCGGTAATTAATGCTAAAGTGCCAAGAGGAATTTTAAGGTTTACATTTTGAAGATTATTTCCTTTCGCACCTTTGAGTGAAATAAATTTTCCATTTCCTTTTCTTCTTTCATCAGGGACTTTAATTTTCTGCCTGCTTCTCAAATATGAAAGCGTAAGTGAATCGAAACCGTTATCTGAGTTCAAAAGTTTTTTTGTGTCACCTTCCATAACAACATTACCGCCGTGCTCACCTGCACCTGGACCGAGATCAATCATATAATCGGAACTCTCAATCGTTTCCCTGTCGTGCTCAACAACTATGATGGTATTACCAAGATCACGTAAATTTTTCAGCGAGGCAATAAGTTTCTTATTATCGCTCTGATGCAATCCAATC
>CAZLJI010000775.1:0-1614 GCA_964559565.1 uncultured Ignavibacteriaceae bacterium
ACTTTCATACAAAAAAACCGGACGTGGCACCTGCATGAAATGTGCGGTGTTAGATGGTAAAGTTTATAAATTGAGAGAACACCCACAGTGCCCGTTGCATCCAAGGTGCCGTTGTGTATTGATACCCGTGACGTTGCCTTTTAAAGATATGGGCCTTGATCTTGAAGAAATCAAGAAAAATTACAGACCGTATTATATGCGACCAAATGAAGTTATTGGGGTTGGTGGCAAGATTGGGAGTGGTGCTTCAGGCATTACAGCAGATCAAACCTATGGTGAATTTTTTAAAAGTATTACACCACAGCAGAAGATTAATTTCATGGGGCCAGTGCGTTATAATATGTATAAAACCGGATTATTGTCATTTGATCAACTGGTGAATCCATATACAGGTGACATTCATTTAATCAAAGACCTTTTAAAAGGCACAATTGTTGAATACACACCACCTGTTTTGCCTTCAGTGCTAATTGACATACCAAAACCAGTAGTGCCAGTAAAACCAAAGAAACCAAAGGTTGTTAAAACAGAATATGATAAGATTTATGATTTGAAAAAGAAAATTGAACATTCAGAAAAGAAAATTGCAGAAATTAATAAATTAATTGATACAACAGCACCTTCACCAGTTGACCGGTTGAAAATGAATGCTGAAATTAGAAAACATTTAGATATGCTTATAAAACTAAAACCAGAATTATCAGCCAAGAGAACATTTGAATATTTTGTTAAACGTGGTGAAAAAACAGAGTTATCAAAGATTATTGCTGAACGTGCAAAAATTGGCGTTACGAAAGATAAAATAGTTGAAGAGCTTAAAGATTTAAAAACACAAAAAGATGATGCAAAAGTTTTATACAGGCGTTATGCTTCTAAAGAGGGTGCAAACCCTGAAATTGCAGCAAAAAGAAAAAAAACGCATGAGGATTTAATTAAATTATATAATGCAAAAATTAGGGAATATAATGAGATTACAAACAAATATGAAGATATGTCGATTGTTATTGATAAAGAATATTGGAAATATTGGCAGCAAGGCAATGTCAAATTAGGCAAAGATAAAGAATTTCAAAAATTTACGAAGCAATTTAAAGCTGATATTGAAAGTAATGTAAAAAATGGATCATTACAAGATGCACTTGGTTTTGATGCTGATGAAGCATATGGATATATGGAACATGTTATGATGTTAACTAACAATGCCGGTAAAAATACATTTGACAAATTATTATATAAAAGCCCCAGGGCATCTGCTATTAGATATGAAAAAGCTATTAACGTTGGGTATGATTTTAATGCAGAAACAGCTTTTCATGAATATGGGCATCATGTTGAATTTTGCGATGCAGATTTAAAAAAAGCTGCAAAAGATTTTATTGATAAAAGAAAAGTTGGCAATGCACCAAAACCATTGGCAGATTTAATGAACGATTCAAGATTTGCTGCAACAGAAGTTGCTTGGGAAGATAAATTTATAAATCCGTATGTTGGTAAGTTTTACGGGGAAAAAGGTCCAACAGAAGTTTTTTCGATGGGGTTTGGATATATGTACGATTCTTCAAGTGCCTTTGTTTTGGGCACTATTGATCCAGAACATTTAAATTTGATATTGGG
>CAZLJI010000776.1:0-613 GCA_964559565.1 uncultured Ignavibacteriaceae bacterium
AGCAGTGTCAATTTATACTGTTGGTTTAAACACATATCCTAAACTTACTTGGACTTTGAATAACGAACCAGATGTCTACAATCAAACTAATGCTTATCAAATAGAAAGAAGATATAGCATCAGTGGTGGTCCGTGGAGTAATTGGTCATATCTTGCAACTAAAAATGGGAATGAATACGAATTTATTGATTGGAATATTAGTGGGTTATATGTTGAGGCTAACACCGCTGAATATAGGATTAGAGCAAAAGATGTCGACAATCACTATTCTGACTACTCATCTTCGTTTTCAATTAATTTCAGCAGATTCAATAAATTTAATTCAGGTTCTGTCTTAAGTGAATATGGATTGAAACAGAATTATCCAAATCCATTTAATCCAACTACAACAATTAATTACTCACTCAAAACAGCAGGAGAAGTAACACTAAAGGTTTATGATATGCTTGGAACCGAAGTAGCTAACTTAGTATATGAAAGACTGGAGGCAGGAAATTATTCTGTTGAGTTTAATGCCTCAGATTTACCGAGTGGAATGTATGTGTATAGAATTACAGCTGGAAATTTTGTAGATACAAATAAACTTATTTTGCTCAAGTAATTTGAACTATTT
>CAZLJI010000776.1:623-1610 GCA_964559565.1 uncultured Ignavibacteriaceae bacterium
AAACGCTCTGGCTTTTTTTATTATCAACATTCTTCTTCATCTAAGTCAGTTTAAATTGTATCTCAAACTCAAAAACGGTAATTTTCATTTCACAATTTTCAATTATCAGGATAACAAATGTCAAACGCATATTTCAAAGTACCACAACCAACAAATGAACCAGTAAAGTCATATAAACCGGGCAGCCCGGAAAGAGAAGAATTAAAGAAAAAGTTAGCCGAATTAAAATCTAAGAAAATTGAAGCCCCACTAATAATTGGCGGCGAAGAGGTAAAAACCGGTAATACCGAAAAGATGTTGATACCCCATAATCACAGTCATGTTCTTGGAGTATATCACAAAGCAAGTAAAAAAGAAGTTGATATGGCTGTCGAAGCCGCACTCGAAGCGAGAAAAGAATGGGCAGAAATGCCATGGGAACACAGAGTTTCAGTTTTTCTTAAGATAGCTGATTTGTTAGCTGGACCATGGAGATCAACAATAAATGCAGCAACAATGCTTGGACAATCTAAAACTGTTTACCAGGCTGAAATTGATTCTGCTGCTGAGCTGGTTGACTTCTATCGTTTTAATAGTTATTACATGGCTCAGTTAATGCAAGAACAGCCTTATTCCGGAAGTGGAATGTGGAATCGTTTGGAATATCGTCCGCTTGAAGGATTTATTTTTTCTGTGACACCTTTCAACTTTACTTCGATTGCTGGTAATCTTCCAACTGCACCGGCAATTGTTGGTAATGTAAGTTTGTGGAAACCAGCATCAAGTGCAGTTTACTCAGCATACTGGCTGATGAAATTATTTGAGGAAGCAGGTTTGCCAAAAGGTGTTATCAATTTTGTCCCCGGTTCTGGCGGACAGGTTGGTACTCCGGCGTTTACAAATCCAAATCTTGCTGGTGTACATTTTACCGGATCAACAGAAGTTTTTCAAGGTATGTGGAAAACTATTTCAGATAATCTTAAAAATATGAAGTACTACCCTCGCATA
>CAZLJI010000777.1:0-1353 GCA_964559565.1 uncultured Ignavibacteriaceae bacterium
TAAAGAAGATGGTAAATCACTTTATAGGGAGGAACTCTTCAGCACGAAAGGATTCTCAGGAATCTATTCCAACAAATACCATCTTTATATGCCCCCACAGGTTGAAAAGATTACAGCGATGAAACTCGGTAAATCGATCGATTGGCCAGATGCTCCATTGCAATATTATCATTTCTTTACTAATGATAAGAAAACAGAAGGGAACTTCCTTACATCAAGAAATGAATTTCTGAAGAACGAGAATTGTGTTCTTTCAACGGCAAACCCTACTGAAGATACTAACGTGTTTTTCAGAAATAGTTATGCTCACGAAATACTTTTTGTGCATCAGGGAACAGGCGATTTGCTTTCTGAGTACGGACGACTTCCATTCCAGGATTGGGATTATATTGTTATTCCAAAAGGCACTACTTATCAGGTAAAATTTAAGAATTATAATAAAGCAAAATTGTTTATCATCGAGTCATCAACCCCATTTGATATTCCGAAACATTTCAGAAATGAATACGGACAGCTGACTGAAGATGCACCTTACTATGAACGAGATTTCAAAGTACCTGAATTCATGGATCCAATAGATAAAAAAGGAAAGTTTGAAATAGTATTAAAAGTGAGGAATAAATTTTTCAATTATTTAGTACCTCATCATCCGTATGATGTGGTTGGATGGGATGGATTTTTATATCCGTATACATTCAATATAAAAGAGTATGCGCCAAAAGTTGGCAAGATTCATCTTCCGCCTCCGATTCATCTTGTATTTACAACAGAGCATTTCGTCATTTGTAATTTTGTACCAAGACTTTATGATTTTCATCCGGATGCAATTCCTGCACCGTACTATCATTCGAATGTTGACAGTGATGAAGTTCTATATTATGTGCACGGAAATTTTATGTCGAGAAAGGGAATTAAAAAAGGTTCGATTACTTTACATCCGATGGGAATTCCTCACGGACCTCAACCTGGAAAGACAGAAGCATCGATCGGCAAAAAAGAAACTGATGAATACGCTGTTATGATCGATACATTTCAGCCATTAACGGTTACAAAAAATGTTAAAGAAACAATGGCCGAGAAATACAGTCAGTCCTGGCTTGAAAAATAATAAATACTAAGTAGGTAATAATGAAACTTGTATCATTCACCACGAAGAAAAAAGATAGATTAGGAATTTATCTTGATGGAAAAATTTATGATGTTGAAGAATGTGCTGCCGGGATGGGATATGAGTTACCCCGAAGGATGAGGCGATTTTTAGAAGGCGGTGATGAAATGATGAACAAAGCCAGACAAATTGAAGCAGCCATCAAAGAAGGCAAAATAACATCATTTGTTGAAAACCCGGGTCTT
>CAZLJI010000777.1:1363-1609 GCA_964559565.1 uncultured Ignavibacteriaceae bacterium
TTAGCTCCTATTCCCAATCCAACTTCCTGTAGAGACGGTTATGCATTTCGCCAGCATGTTCAAACAGCAAGAAGAAACCGTGGCGTTGAAATGATTCCTGAGTTTGATCAATATCCCGTTTTTTATTTTACCAATCACAATGCAATTTTTGGAGAGGGTGAAATCAGAGTAGAAGATGATCATCTTCGTCAACTGGATTTTGAATTGGAAGTTGCCATAGTAATCGGTAAAGAAGGTAGGAACATC
>CAZLJI010000778.1:0-495 GCA_964559565.1 uncultured Ignavibacteriaceae bacterium
TTAAATGTTCCCGCAACGACAAGTTGGATGCCTTTGTACTTTAAAGCAGTTGCAGCCTGTTCACGGGAAGAACCTGTCCCAAAATTAAATCCGCCGACAAGTATATCTCCGGCTTTTGTAATCTTGCCAAATTCAGGATCGTAATTTTCCATAACGACTTCAGCTTGCTGCTGAGGAGTCATATCATCGTTGTAAGTGTACTTACCGGGGTAAATTCCATCTGTATTCAAATTATCCTGATGACAGTAAATTAATTCGCCTTCAATAACCGGTTTAAAACCAGCGATAATTTTTATTGAAGATTTTTTCTCAGGTTTTTTCTCATTTATCTTGATTGATCCTTTCAATTCGCGATGTTCTTTATTCTTCCACTCAAAATAAATTTTACCTGCTACTGCGGATGCGGCTACAACCGCAGGAGAGGCGAGATATGCCTGTGCATTTGGTGATCCCATTCTTCCTTTAAAGTTTCTGTTCGTTGCAGAAATTCCAATT
>CAZLJI010000778.1:505-1607 GCA_964559565.1 uncultured Ignavibacteriaceae bacterium
ACCATCTTCAAGTAATCCTGTTCCAAGTCCGATACAAGGTCCGCAACCGGGAGGGAGTGGAATTGCACCTGCTTCTAAAAGTGATTGCCAATAACCATATCGTTCAGCTTCTTTCTGAACTTCACTTGACGCAGCGGCAATATAAAACTTTACGTGTTCTGCAATTTTCTTTCCCTGAACTTCGGCTGCGGCTTCTGCAATATCATCAACTCTGCTGTTAACACAGGAAACAAGATATGCTTTATTAATTTTCACATTCTTCTCTTTTAACTCTGAAACTGCTGCGTATGTTTTAACTGTGTTCGGACCGGAAACAAACGGTTCAATTGTAGTAAGATCAATCGTCAGTTCTTTTGCATAAAAAGCATCAACATCAACTTTTGGGATATTGTGTTCAAGTTCTTCAATTCGTTTATGATTTATTCTTGGATGTTCACCTTTGCCATCTTCATCAGAAAAAACTCCTTCGAGTCCGCGATGCTCAATAAACGTTTCTCTTCTCTTCAGCCATAAAATTGTCGCAAGATCAACAGGAAAAATTCCGGCAAGAGCACCCCATTCGGTTGTCATATTTGCGATTGCAAGTCTTTCATCAATTGTAAGATAACGGATTCCATCTCCAACGAATTCTATTGCGTGATTAAGTACTTCATCTTTATTAAAGTATCCGCATAGAGCGATAATAACATCCTTACCCGTCACGCCATGTCTTAAGTTTCCTTTGAGTTCAACTTTTGCGATTGGGGGAACCTGCCACCAGGTTCTTCCGGTTGCCCAGATTGCTGCGGCATCCGTTCGGACAATTGGAGTTCCGAGACAACCTAATCCACCATACATATTCGAATGAGAATCGGATGCAACAACCATTGTTCCCGGCCAGGCATATCCTTCTTCACACATAATCTGGTGTCCGATTCCGCGACCAGCAGGATAAAAATCGGTGCCCATTAATTTTGCGAACTCTTCAATCTTTTTGTACTTCTCCAAATTCTTTTCAGTTTTATCCTGAACGTTATGATCCAGTGTAATGACAACTTGCCTGGGATTAAAAAGTTTTGTTGCCCCAATAGATTTAAATTTTGGAATGACTGCACCGGTGTTA
>CAZLJI010000779.1:0-1115 GCA_964559565.1 uncultured Ignavibacteriaceae bacterium
AAATAAAGAAAATGATTCTTGCAAAGTAATTTTTATCAGGAGGGAGAAATGAAAAGACTTACACTTACTCTGTTTTTTTTATTACCACTTATTGCTTATGCACAAGCTGATTTAATGATTGACTTTTTAATGTATGACAATGCAACTCCACCGTATAATGGAAGCTGGGAATTGACTTTTGGTTTGGATTCAACGGCGACTGATGATATAGATGAACATTTAGGTGAATTGCCTGTCCCACCTGATGGATGTTGTGGTTGGGCGAATTTTTTCTGTGCGATGTTTGATCTTCCCGTAAATCCCAACTCTACTTGGATTGATTATAGATTTGGAGAATTACCTTACACAGGCGTAAAAGTGCATAATATAAGATATTGCTCAGATACTTCGTCAACGGTTGTAACTATTAGGTGCATTTTACCTTCAGGTGTCACGGCTATTCTTACAGATAATATTACTGGAACTTTTATCTATATCGAAATGAGTGATTCTAACGAATATCATATTTACGATCCTTATATCGGATTTCCTTTTCATTTAAAACTTACAGTTACTTATAACAATGTTGTGCCTGTTGAACTTGTTTCATTCTATGCAACTTTAGTTGACGACAATGTTACTCTAAATTGGACGACAGCAACAGAGACGAATAACTCAGGATTTGAGATTCTTCGCTCCTGCCTTGCCGGCAGGCAGGTCACTCAGAATGACAATGATTGGGAAGTTATTGGTTTTGTTCCGGGATTTGGGACTACAACTGAACCGAAGTCTTATTCTTTTATTGATGAGAATGTTTCAACTGGAACTTACAAATACAGACTCAAGCAAATTGATTTTGATGGAAGTACTGAATTTTCAAACGAAATAGAAGTGCAAGTTGATTTTACTCCGAAGGAGTTTGTGCTGCTTCAGAATTACCCGAATCCGTTTAATCCAATCACAACAATTAAGTTTGAGATTCCATCTGTCATTGCGAGCGGAGCGAAGCAATCTCAATTCGTGACCCTAAAAGTTTATGATATTCTTGGCAATGAAATAGCAACACTTGTTAATGAAGAAAAACAAGCCGGAGTTTATGAGGTTGAGTTCGATGGTTCATCACTTGCATCGGGAAT
>CAZLJI010000779.1:1125-1606 GCA_964559565.1 uncultured Ignavibacteriaceae bacterium
TAACGAAGAAAAAAATCCCAGAGTTTATGAAATTGAGTTTTCCACCAACGGCGGACAGAATCTTTCAAGCGGCATTTATTTCTATAAACTGGTAGCTGGAGAATTTGTTTCGATCAAGAAGATGCTTCTTTTGAAGTAATTGAATTAACTCTTAGATGAGGGCAGTATTGATGAAATGCTGCCCTTTTTTATTGGTACTGTTAAAATACCTGTATTTCTGCCCGCAAGAATTTATATTTGCACTCAATTGAATCGTTATTACTTATTAAATGAAATACTTCATAATAATATTATTCATAGTTACTAACTATCTGGATCTTCCTGCTCAAAGTAAGGATGGTTTTCAAATCGCTCGATTAAAATACCAGGGCGGAGGAGATTGGTACAACGATCCTTCCGCAGAAGTAAATCTTCTTAATTTCATTCAGCAGAACACAAACATAAGAGTCGATGCACGTTATCAATTTGTTGATCTTTCTTC
>CAZLJI010000780.1:0-1606 GCA_964559565.1 uncultured Ignavibacteriaceae bacterium
AAGTTGGGTAAAGTCCATGAACAATCTTTATCCTACGAATTGCTAGGTATTATTTATAATGAACTGCAGATGTGGGACCAGGCAATAGAGCAGGGCTTTCATAAAGCTCTGATTTTAGCGAAAAAAATATCCAACGATACAACAATCTCGCGTCTACGCATGAATATCGCAGCTTCAAATATGGATAGACAAAACTTCAAAGAAGCGCTAAAAGAGCTACTCGACAATAAAGAGCTTTTTAAAAATGTATCAAAAGTTAAACGCGACGACAGCTACTTCGTTTATTTATTCAATATTCTCGAATGTTATTTCTTCCTTGGAATGCATCAGGAAACAAAAATAATGCTTCGGGAACTCGATACTGAGTTTATTGATGTTAACAAGTGGAGTTCTGTTTCTCAATATTATCTAGCCTATGCCCGTTATTATTTTCTCCTGAAAGATTATCCCAACTCAGAAAGATACTTGCAACAAGCCTGGTCCAACTACAACTTCGATGTAGGTTTGAAAAAATTAGCAGAAGGAATACTCAGTATTTATCACATCGTTTTTATGAAGCAGGGTAAGTTTGCAGATGCATATAAATATGCCTTGGAATGGAGCTATATGAAATATTCTATTAATGCCGAAATAGACAGCAAGGAAATGGGAAGATTTGAAAAGGAACAAGAAGTAAAACTTGACAATATCACTCAACAAATTGAAAAGCAAAAACTCGAAGACAGAGAGAAAGCTAACACAAGAATAATCATATTCCTGATTATTGCAGCAATAGTGCTGATCATTTTTACTATTATCGTGTATCGCGAAAGAGTAAAAAGCGAAAAACTTCTCCTTAATATTTTGCCAAAATCCATTGCATTGAGACTAAAAAAGAAAGAAAATTACATCGCTGAGAGATTTCAAAATACCAGCGTTATGTTTATTGACATTGCAAACTTCACTAAACTCAGCAGCGGTATCTCGCCTGAACATCTGGTTGCTATCTTAAATGATATATTCACCAAATTTGATGAACTTTCCGATAAGCATGGTCTAGAAAAAATCAAAACAATCGGAGATTGCTATCTTGCTGTTGCGGGTATTCCTGAACCGAAAATTGACCATGCTTTTGCTACTGCTGATATGGCTCTCGAATTGATGCGCACAATGAAATCTTATTCAACATTTGATGGTCTACGAATAACTTTCAGAATCGGCATTGACTGCGGCCCGGTTGTCGCAGGAATTATCGGAAAGAATAAATTTATTTATGACCTTTGGGGTGATACGGTTAATACTGCATCGAGGATGGAAGATTATGGTGTTGTCGGAGAGATTCAAGTTTCCGACAGATTCAAAAAAGAGATTGACTCATCAAGTTTCAGCCGCAAACATTATTACCAGTGGATTGACCGGGGACTCATTGATATGAAAGGCAAAGGCAACATGAAGACCTGGCTACTTCGTGAACCTGAATAACAAAGGGCTCATAGGAGCCCTTTGTTCGTTAATGCGTTCAAGCTAACGCGGGAAGTTTATTTCTTCTTTGCGGGTGCTTTCTTTGCAACTGGTTTTGCTGCTGCCTTAGGGGCTGCTTTCTTTACTGCCGGTTTTGCTGCTGCCT
>CAZLJI010000781.1:0-1598 GCA_964559565.1 uncultured Ignavibacteriaceae bacterium
CTTTTCCCTTTATTATGAATTGTTTTTACTGTTCCAACACTAATTATCTTAAACCCTTCTTCTTTTGCTCTTAAACAATAATCTGTGTCTTCTAATAAAAAAGGGCTATATCTTTCATCTAAAAGGCCAATTTTATTTATTACTTCTTTTTTAATCATCATAGATGCCCCCATTACATGATCTACTTCAAAAATATCTTCCCTATTTTTTAATTCTTTATCAAACCGTTCAATATGCCAATCTTGAATATCATCAATTTCAAGGTGAAGATGGTTTCTACAAAGGTCGAAGTCAACGGGTTCATCTCTTTCAACAGAAATAACATTTAATTCTCCAGTTCGTTTTTCAACAACTTGTTTTGCTAAATAATGTGGTAAAATTAAAAAATCCATATTGATAAATAGTAACTAAAATCAAAACTTGTATCACGGTTTTCTAAAAACTCATTAGAATCGGTTACCGAACAATGGCCGATTAAGGGAGTTCCAATTGTTATAGTTCGGCGATAGAAAGAATGTTTAAGCTTTATGCGTCTTTCATACAAGTTAAAAATATTAGAGATACCCAAGGATACAATCAATTATTACTGTGAGAGGATTCGAACCTCCAATGGATATATTAATCCGACGTGTATCACGCCCGCCTTTTCGACGAAGCCGGGAGCGACCCGACAGGGTATGCCAATTCCCCCACACTTTATCTCTAAATTGGTTGGCGATCACGGTATCGATCCGTAGTCTATCGGTTATCAGCCGATTGCTCTACCTTTGAGCTAATCGCCAAATAATATGGTACAGTAGGAGGGATTCGAACCCTCAAGACATTCCAATTACGGATTTAACGTCACTGTTTAGAAGACAGTCCCGGTTACCACTGTATAAATTGGTATTCCCGACAGGAATTGAACCTGTATCCTTGTCGTTAGGATCGACATGCTCTTCCATTTAAGCTACGGAAACATAAAAAATCAATTTTTAAAATAACACCCATATATTTATAGTCATTATGATTACACCATATCTTATCGAACCTTATATATATTTTCAAGGTAAAAAGAAAGAAAAGCATTGGATGGAGATTGCTGAAGAAGAAGCTCTCTTTCATAAAATGTTAACAGAGGCTCTTCAACAACAACAGGCTCAACAAACAACTCCAGTTGCTGGTGCTGGCGGTTCTCCCGAATATAACTTTTTTCACCCAAAACTTTCAACATTAAATTTTTCTATATCACCAACCGCAACAGGAAGCGCTCCATATACAATTTATCTAAATCCTGTTAGTGATTCTACTGTAATTAGATATTGTGATTGGTCGTGGAATTTTGGTGATGGAACTACTGCTACAGGACCGACTGCTACAAAAATATTTGATACAGGTAGTTTTATTATTACTGTAACCGCTACTACACAATTTGACGGAACTACACAGACAGCTACAAGTGCAGTTACTGCTTCATTGCCAGTTGTTGTTGCTGATTTTTCAGCATCAGTTTCAACTGGATCTGCTCCATTAACAGTTTTATTCACCAATCGTAGTTTTATTAATCAATATACAGGCTCAGGAGCCCTTCCTGGTGTAACCTATGCATGGGATCTTGG
>CAZLJI010000782.1:0-1598 GCA_964559565.1 uncultured Ignavibacteriaceae bacterium
GATAAGACGGTTCAGTTTCAGGATGAGGTTAGTTCATCATCATCCAGTTCCACCGGCAGTTCCAGTACAACAGCCAGTTCATCGGGCGGTTCAAGTACAAGCACCACTGCAAGTTCAACAGGTGGATCAAGTACATCATCCAGTACAAGTTCAAGCACGAGTTCAACTTCAAGCTCTTCATCATCAGCAAGCGGAAGCGGCGGTTGGGGTGTTTCTGTTAATTTAAATCATAATAGCGATAAAAATAAAACTTCCAATGAAGATGCAACAACAAACACGACAATAAACGCTGGAATGACTGGCGGAACAAGTACAAATTTAACAGAAGGAACAACCGGAGGAACAAGCTTTGGCATGACCTACCAGGGAGAGAATCAAGCATCAGCGAAAACTACCGAATGGAAAGATGTGCCATTTAAAAATAATCTTAATAAGGATGGCTGGACTGTTAATTCAAATTCAGCGGCAAAGAATGCAAGAAAATTCAGGGGAGAATTGACTGATAAATTTAATGATAACTATCAGATTCAGCCTAATGCCGGTTATGTCAGAGCTGCATTATATATTAAGAATTTGAGCATTAATATGCCAGTCCACATCAGTAATATCTTAGCCACACTCATGTTTGAAACTATTGAGGGAGAACTTCTTCCGGTTAAGAGTTTTAAGTTGCGGAATGAGGATTATTCAATCTTTGAAGTGGATGTTTATGGTGACACTCAATTCGGCCCTTATGTAATAGAATTAAATAATCTAAATACTGCAGAAATACAAAATGCTATTAATTTGGGATATAGTCCAAAGATATTTTTAATCGATTTTGAGATGACCCATGTTCCAAATTCAAATTATCAAACAGCCTTAACGAGTTATACTGGAGATAATTTAAGAATTATTGAAGAAAATGCAAAAGGACGTACAGCACTAGTCAGAATTTTTTCCAAAGGCACAAGAGAATTATTCCGTGTTGCGGCCTTTAGTACAAATACACAGGATACCGATACATGCACATCTAGTTCGGCAAAGGAGCTGGCTCCGGGAGTTTCGTTAAAGGAGATATTGAAAAGAATACAATGTTCAGGTGTAGAGATTGAATATGAAAATTATATTCTTGATTTTTCGGACTTTTTCAACCCAGTCCCCAATGCGCACAAGATAATGATGACAGGTATTAAAAAGATAGGTGGTTGGTTAAACAAAGTTCCTTGTACATATATCACCGCAGCGGGAAGTGACGGAAAGAACAGAACCGCTTGTGAGTTTAAACCACTTTCTGAATGGACGGAATATGAAAGAGAAAATTTCGGTTTCTGGCTTGTTTACGCTGATGGTCCTTACTATAAAAATAATAAATTCATTACCGAAGGTGGAAAAATTGTTACTTTTGATAATCAGTCATTTGAAGAAGGGGGTATTCCTATTATTGAAGGAATTGATTCAATGGTATGGGCAGGAGATCATATTGATCTGACTTATATGACCACCAAGGATATTGTTGGTGTTAACCAAAATTTTGGAACAAATCCACTTGAGACCGGCGAAGTGATGAATTTAAATACCCGGTGGAATCTTGATCAGGAAAAGCCGGGAAGTCAGCA
>CAZLJI010000783.1:0-1597 GCA_964559565.1 uncultured Ignavibacteriaceae bacterium
TGGGTTGACGGATATCCGGACGGCTCTTTTAAGCCGGCGCAGACTGTAAATAAGGCTGAGGCAATAAAGATGGTGTTGGAAACACAGGAGATTCCAGTAACAAGTAGTGTTCTAGTAAGTCCTTATTCAGATGTTCCAACAGATGCCTGGTATGCAAATTATGTTTTTACTGCCCATAAACTTGGACTTCTTGAGGAAACCGGTGACTTGCTGCATCCTGAAGAATTGATGAAAAGACAGAATGTAAGTGAACTTTTCTATAGAGCTTTGACCGGAAAAGGAGAAATTGCAGTAACTTTGGCAGGAGATGTCCTGGGTGCAGATCTAACAGCAAAGATAAAGGGGCTGGAAGATCAATGGGTTTCATATTACGATGAAAATGGATATGATACAGGGACAAAATTGACCTGTACAACTGCAAATTATGCAACTCTGGAGGAAATTTTTACAGGGATTAAAAATTTAAAATCTTCCGGAACTGATTATTGGACCATCTATGATTCACTTAATGCTTTGGGATTCCCCACCGACTATATGGATGTTTACAGTGAAGAAGGAGCAATTATGTTTGTGGCAGCATTCAGTGATTGTGGAACTATAGTTCAGTCTGAACTTGATGCAGGTATGGATCCTGATCAGTTAATTCTTGAAGGGATTATTTCTCCTTTGATTATAGCGATCTGGGGAAACAGCTATAATTCAGCCGAAGTATTATTAAAAAATGGAGCTGATCCTAATTATGATGCAGGAGAAATGGGATATGGGATTACACCGTTAAGTGTTGCTTTGGATTTTGGAGATGAAAAGATGCTCACTCTTTTAACTTCATACGGTGCTACCTTGGGAAATGCTGATGTTTATTATACCCTTTATGACGCTTTTAATACCGGAGATACTGCAAAAATTGATCAGATTATCAGCCTTGGTGGAAATGTTAATGCGACAACATATGATGGAAATACTCTATTATATGAGTTAGCCGGCTATGGGTCTCCCGAAGCGGTTGAGTTGCTGCTTCAATATAAAGCAGATGTGAATGCGACAAACGATTATGGTGAGACTCCTTTGTTTAATGCAATTTATTATTATGATTATTATACTGACAAAGCAGATCCGACAATGGTCCAACTGTTGATCGACAATGGTGCAAGTGTAAATGTGATGGATGATTACGGTAATACACCTCTATTTAATGCCGCAAACAGTTATTATTCCTCTCTGGACGTTTTGCAGGCTTTGATAAAGGCCGGTGCCAATATTGAACTTGGAAATACCGAAAGAGGACAGACCGCATTAAATGTGGCTATGGGAAATTATAATTCCGAGGTCTCAAAATATCTGATCGAAAACGGGGCTGATATAAATGCAACAAATTCAAATGGTGATACTCCATTACATTTTGCGTCAATGCTTGGCAATCTTGAAATCACCAATCTTTTAATTAGTAAAGGAGCAAATGTTAATGCGGTTAATGATGATAATAAAACACCTTTGCACGAGGCCGGTTATTGGGGAGATCTTGAGACCGCGACTGTCTTGATTAATGCAGGTTCAAATGTTAATGCGACAAATGTATATCTTGAGACTCCATTGCATG
>CAZLJI010000784.1:0-1590 GCA_964559565.1 uncultured Ignavibacteriaceae bacterium
AAGGATACCTGGAAACAATCTTAATAAAAAAAGATTCTCTTTCTGAATCTGAAAAGGAGACTTATTTAAAAACAATATTAAACAGTACTGAAAGACTAAAGACACTGGTTTCAGAACTATTTGAACTATCAAAACTCGAAGCAAGGGAAACAAAACCTAATCCTGAGCATTTCTCAATAGGAGAAATTGTTCAGGACATTCAACAAAAAAATAAAGTTATAGCAGAGAAAAAGAATATCACTCTCTCTGTTGATTTTCCTTACAACCTTCCGCTTGTTTATGCTGATATAGGCATGATGGAAAAAGTAATACAAAATCTTTTAGAGAACGCAATAAAATTTACTTCTGAAAATGGTACAGTTTTAATCAAACTTTCTCCTCAACCAAATGAAATACTATTTGAAATTAAGGATACTGGCTCTGGAATTAGCCGCGAAGATTTATCTCATATCTTTGATCGTTACCAGAGAAACCAAAGATCAGGACAGAAAGAAAATGAAGGGCTTGGTTTAGGATTAGCAATCGTGAAAAGAATTATTGAAGTGCATGGTATGGAAATCGATGTTAGAAGCGTTCAAAATAGAGGAACCGTGTTCTCGTTTAAAATTCCTGTTTATAAAAGCAAGACAGTTTTTAAAAAATCTGCCCACCACGTTTAATATCTTCACCTGTAAATAAATATATGCCTTTTTTATGATCTGTCTCCTGAAAGTTCATTTTTTGTTATACTTTCGTGATGACTCGATTTTCCACAAAAAGTATATTTAAGTTAAATGAAAATGGAGATCTTATGAAACCCAGAATGAATTTTTTATATACGATTATAAGTATATTATTTTCAGTTAGTATTATTTATGCCCAATCATCAGTGGTTGAAATATTATGGGAAAAATCTGTTAATGTAAACACTATGAAGTTTACTCCCGATGGCAGTCATTTAATAACAGGCGGTAAAAACACTGACATAAATTGTTACCCATACACTTGTGGTCAAATAAAAATCTGGGATGTTGCGGATTCAACATTATTATATTCTGTGGGAAACTTCAGTATGGGTCTGCCAAATGATATTGATTTATCGAATGATGGACAACAGTTCATTTCAGGTAATGGAAGTGTTTATTGTTCAGCATTTTCAGGATGCTCAAGAGACAGGGCAGGACAATTTGAGTTTACGATTAATGGAGGACAAATTTATTCAAACACAAATCCTGATGGAATAATCTATTCCATCGCCTACTCTCCGGATAACAGCATTATTGCTGCCGGAACAGGTTATAACAATTCAGGGCATATAAATATTTACGATGAACAATATAACTTACTCAGAACACTTCCCGGTCATTCATCCAGAACAACATCTCTTGTCTTCACGCATGATGGTCAGCATCTTATTTCGGGCGGTTACGATGGATACATAAGGATTTGGAATTATAATACCGGAAGCACTGTATCATACTTTCAACATGGAACATATTTGAACGGAGGGAATGATTTAAAGTTATCCCTTTCCGCTGATGGTCAATACCTTGCGAGCACAGGCGATGGTTATGAATTAAAAATAAAAATCTGGAGAACATCCGATTGGTC
>CAZLJI010000785.1:0-1590 GCA_964559565.1 uncultured Ignavibacteriaceae bacterium
AGCAGCTTTGATGAGGAGACTATTCAGAAGATCGCAGAGAAATCTTCTTTGCCTACTGGAAAAATAAAATCATTATTCAGAGAAATTGAAAAGATTAATCACAGTCAAAAAATAACTGAAGAAGATTTAGTAAACATCAACTATCAAATCGAAAAATTTTACGAAAGAACAAAGTAATATGGAAGAAACCAATTTCACCCCGCGCACAGATTTAACCGAACTCAAAGATTCAATTGAAAGAGTCCGGACAGAAGTTAGAAAAATTATCGTCGGACAGGAAAAAGTAATTGATATGATGATTGCAGCCGTTCTGGCTGATGGTCACGTATTGATTGAAGGTGTTCCCGGCATAGCGAAAACACTTCTCGCCAAAATAATTGCACGAACAATATCTGCAGATTTTTCGAGGATTCAGTTCACACCTGATCTAATGCCTTCGGATATTCTCGGAACTTCTGTTTTTAATATGAAAACTTCTGAGTTTGAGTTTAATCGCGGACCGATCTTTTCTAACATAATTTTAATAGATGAAATAAACCGTGCACCTGCCAAAACTCAATCAGCATTATTCGAAGTAATGGAAGAGCGGCAGGTTACAGTTGATGGCACAACATACAAATTGGAAAGCCCGTTTACGGTATTTGCAACACAAAATCCAATCGAACACGAAGGTACATATAAACTTCCTGAAGCTCAGCTAGATCGATTCTTATTTAAAGTTGAAATGGGTTATCCTCTGCCTGAAGAAGAAATTAAAATTCTACTTGATCTTCACAGCCGAAAGAATATTAATGATTTAAGCCTAATTCAACCTGTATTCACAAAGGAAACACTAAAACAATTAAGAGAAAAAGTTCGAACAGCGCATCTTGATGAAAAAGTTGCTGGTTATATAACTCAAATTGTCAATAAAACTCGTAATAAAAGCGATCTTTATTTGGGTGGTTCACCAAGAGCTTCTATTTCCATTATGATCGGTGCAAAAGCTTTTGCAGCTATCAGTGGCAGAGACTTTGTAACTCCTGATGATGTAAAAATGGTTGTTTATCCGACTCTAAGACATCGGATACTTCTGACTCCTGAAAAAGAAATGGAAGGAAAAACTCCTGATGACATTATTAAAACCATTTTGGAAAGAGTTGAGGTTCCAAGGTAGTGAAAGCTCTCAAGTCTTTCTATCTTTCTTCCAGATTTTTTGTAGTGACTGCTGCACTTGTATTTTTATTTGTTCTTTCTTATTTCTCACCGCAGCTGCTTGTCATCAGCAATTTACTTTTTGCGGCTCTGGTATTTTTACTGATATCTGATGCGTTTATCCTTTTCGTAAATAAAAAAGGAATTTATTCTTACAGAGCAGCACCAAACAGATTATCAAATGGTGATGATAACGAAATTAAAATATTTCTTGAAAACAAGTATGCTTTTAAAATTGATTGTGAAATTATTGATGAGATTCCTTTCGATTTTCAGATACGGGATCTTTCTTTTAGGTTGTCAGTTGAAGCCGGTGCTACTAAAGTATTCACTTATACTTTAAGGCCGGTTAAAAGAGGAGAATATAATTTCGGAAGTACGAATATTTACGCAGCT
>CAZLJI010000786.1:0-1587 GCA_964559565.1 uncultured Ignavibacteriaceae bacterium
TCTACCAGCTTATTGCTCAGTACGTATTGAGTTAATTCGACATTTGACTTCATCGACATTTTTTCCAGGATCCTGTTACGGTAAGTGTAAACGGTATTAATGCTGATTGATAATTCCTCTGCTATTTCTTCAGCAGATTTACCGAGAGCAATATTACACATTATCTGATATTCTCTGTCAGATAGTTTATCGTGAGGAAGCCCTGCTTCAGTTTTTCCGTACTTATCAGCAAGCTTTTCTGCGAGAGATGGATTTATATATTTACCGCCTGAAACAATTTTCCTGATTGCGATTACAAGCTCGGTTGGTGCGCTAACTTTTTTCAAATAACCTGATGCACCTGCTTTTATGGCTCGCAAACCATACTGGTCTTCACTGAACATACTGAGCATCAAGACAGGCAGGTCGGGATATAACAATTTTATATCTTTCAAAGCTTCGAGTCCGCTTTTGCCGGGCATATTTATATCAAGCACAACCAGGTTCCATTTTTCTTTCTGAAGAAGCTCCATCAGCTTATCGGCGTTTTCCGCTTCACCAGAAACCACAATATCTTTTTCTTCGGCAACAATCTGCTTCAATCCTTCGCGCACAATCGCATGATCATCGGCTATCAGTATTTTAATTTTTTCAGTTTTCATTTTTCAAAAATCAATCGGTATTTCTACTTTGACTTGAGTTCCTTTTCCAGCTATTCCTTCTACATAAACCTGACCATTAAAAACCATTGCTCTCTCTTTCATTCCATGAATTCCAAGTGACTTAAAATCTCTTTCCTGTTCTTGTGTAATGCCTTTTCCGTTATCCTGAATTTCCAGAATAATATTTGATTGATAACGCAGCAGTGAAATATTCGCTCGGGCGGCTTCGGAATGCCGGGCAATGTTGGTTAACGCTTCCTGGAATATTCTGAAGATTGCAGTTGATTTATCTTTTCCCAGATTGAGTTCTTCTTTCGGCAAAACGAGTGAGCATTTAATATTTGTCATCTTCTCAAATTCTTCAGTCTGCCATTCAATGGCAGCAATCAATCCGAGTTCATCAAGAATTCCGGGTCGCAGTTTTGAAGAAATTTTTTGCACCGACTCAACTGATGCATCGATCATATTTGAAAGCGAATTAATTTTTTCCTTCAGCGGCTGTTGATTTTTGTCCAGTTTGTTTGCAAGAAGAGATATTTGAATTTTAAGAGCAGTTAGAACCTGACCAAGTTCATCATGTATTTCCTGCGCGATCATTGTTCTCTCTTCTTCACGGATTGACTGCAGATGTGTTGCAAGTTCCCTGAGCAGTTTACTTGTTCGTTTTAGTTTTTCTTCTGCCTGCTTTCGCTCTGTAATATCTCTTGCGATGGAAAGAACAGTTGGTTTGTCATTATAAATAAATAAGTGAGAGTTTACTTCAACAGGAATTAATTTTTTATCCTTTGCACGATGAATAATATCATAAATAACATGACCTTCTTTCAATAACTGTTCGGTTTTCAAATTGAAATCAATGATACTTTTTTGAGAAACAATCGCCGAAGGGCTAAGCTGAAGAAATTCTTCTTTTGTGTATCCCAATCTTTCGCATGCAACTTCATTC
>CAZLJI010000787.1:0-1585 GCA_964559565.1 uncultured Ignavibacteriaceae bacterium
GGTGTGATATTTTCTTTAAGCCGAATATCTGATGTTAATGTTACGCCATTTGCAGTAACATCTCCGGCTACAGTCATATTTCCACTTTTATATAATTCCAAAGCATTGGATGGACTTGTTGAGTTATTTCCATTACCAACGACAAATAATTGATTGGCTGCAGTGGTATTATTAAGACCAATCACAAAAAGATTTGCTTTATCAGCAGTAAGATTTTCACCAAATGCAAAAGCATAATTACCGCTGGCAGCAGAACTTGAACCCATTGCAGCAGAGGCAGTACCTGATGCTGTAACGGATTGTCCCATAGCAAAAGAGGCTTCACCTGTAGCCTTAGCCGTATTTCCATGTGCAAATGCATAAGGTTTACCTCCTCCTCCTGTAGCACCAGCCTCAGATGAACTACCGGATGCAAAGCAATACTCTGAAATAGCTTTGGATGAAGATCCAACGGCAAATGAATAATTTCCTGTAGCTTCAGAACTGTTTCCAAAAGCTGTAGCACTTACTCCAAAGGCTTTTGTATTATTTCCCATAGCCACAGAATTGTTGCCCACATTGGCATCATCCCAGTTTGTAGTAGTAACCTGCCCTGCTCTGATCGCTTTTTTTGCAGGAAGCCACATAAAACGGGTACCGGCACCTTCTACTCCAACGGTTTCTGAACCTCCTGTGAATACTAATGAACCGTTAACATGTAAGGTGGCTTTTGGTATGGAGGTATTGATTCCAATTTTTGAAGTTGAAGCAGTATCATAATAATATGCTCCATAAGCAGTTTTAATCCATTGTCTGCTAAAAGCAGTATCAACATAACCTTTGGTCACAGCATGTGAAAGTTGAGTAGGATATCCAAGATTAATGATTTTTTTTGAATTAAAATCAATATTTGCTGTCGGTTTGGTTGTTCCATCCAAAAGTAAAAAAGAGGTCGAATGCAATCCATCCAGTAAATCTGCATTTAAACTGTCAACTTTAGTCATTGAAGACACTTTAAATGGTGCAGTACCGTCAGCAACATCTGCTCGGAAAGTTTTTGCACGTAGGATAATATTACCCGCATCCCAGTCTGAAGTTAAACCGGATAATAAAACAAATTCTTCAGATGACTTACCATCAAGCAAATCGGCATTTAAACTATCCACTTTAGTCAATGAAGAAACTTTAAATGGAGCAGTGCCATTTGCAACATCTGCCCTGAATGTTTTTGCACGAAGGATAATATTCCCTGCATCCCAGTCTGAAGTTAAACCGGATAATAAAACAAAATCTTCTGATGACTTACCATCAAGCAAATCGGCATCCAAATACTGAACATTATCGCTATTTGAGTTAAGGACAAAAGGTGCTCCTGTTGTATTTGTAATAAACTGTTTTGCAGTTATGGTATATGTATCACCTGCATCCCAATCATTTAATAAATTCTTTGAAGAAGAATTAACCCATAAAAATTCAGTAGCATCTTTTCCATCCAATTTGTCGACATCAAGATTATCAACTTTATCACTACTTGAAGATACAACAAAAGGAGCTCCTGTTGTATTTGTAATAAACTGTTTTGCAGTTATGGTATATGTATCACCTG
>CAZLJI010000788.1:0-1583 GCA_964559565.1 uncultured Ignavibacteriaceae bacterium
CTTATCAATTATTATATCACCGGGGAGTTTTCCAATGGGCAGTTTTATCAGCCATGGCCAAAGCAATCCAGCCAGCAAAATTATTATTCCAAGTATTATTAAAGTTCGTTGCAAGTATCGTATTCCCTAAAGAATCTCATAAAACATTCATCTAATTTTAACCATTAAAATTTTATTAAAGAAAGCCATCTGCCAATTCACTATTTTTGAATCAACAAAAATAATTTACTATGTTTTAATCAGTAATGAACAAAACAGTAAAAAAAATTGTAGTCATACTTATAGTCCTGATACTGCTTCCTGCAGCATTCCTTACTATAAATGAAGTCATCTCACTGAACAGCAACGAAGAAGTGATTGGAAAAATATATTCCAACCAGCTTGATGCAATTCTTTATTCCGTCAACCAGTATTCTGAAGATGTTGTAAGTGACTGGGCAAGCAAGATTGATAAGTTCCATGATGATTTGAGTAATTTTGATGATGTAAGAATCCATTCATCCATTGACAGTTTTTACAGCCAGTTTCCTTCCTTGAATGTAATCTTTACGGCTGATAGTGCGGATAGTGAAGTAAAACTCATTGCCAGACAGATGGAAGACAAAAACTTCTTAATTAGATTAGGTGAGTTTAAGAAATCAGTTAAAAAGATTATATCTGAAAATCAGTCAATAGTAAAAAGACTCTTAACTTATAAAGAAGCTGGCTACCGAAAGCTTGAATCGATAAAATCAGATACAACAATTGATGGTTCCATTTTACTTTTTATTGAAGAAACTCCCGAAGGTTTAAAAAGAATAACCGGGATGGTGATTGACCCGAAAGAGTTTACTTACAGAATACTTTCTCCCAAAATACAAGAAATTGCTCAGCAGGAATTTGTGATTTCTGTCTTTAATCTCGATGAAAATTTTCAATTTAATTCCTCTATAGATTTTAAAGTCAAGGAAGTACAGCAATCAAAAGCTTTGTGGATTTTTCCGAACTACAGTATCGGAATTTCAATCGTTGGACAAACAATTGAGGATCTTGTTCAGCAGAGAGCACTTACAAATATTTTATTGATTGGTTTGCTTACGATTGTTCTGATACTTGGCGTTTGGATTGTTTATAGGAATATTAAAAAAGAAGTCGAACTTGCACAGATAAAATCTGATTTCGTTTCAAATGTTTCTCACGAATTGAGAACACCGTTATCTCTCATCAGTATGTTTTCAGAAACTCTTGAGATGGATCGTGTAAAAACTGATGAAAAGAAAAAAGAGTATTATTCAATCATCAGCCAGGAAGCCAATCGTTTAAGTAAAATAGTAAATTCAATACTTAACTTTTCTAAAATGGAAGCAGGGAAGAGGCAGTATAATTTTGTTGACAGCTATTTAAACGATGTTGCTGAGAATGTTTATCATTCGTACAAATTCCATCTTGAGCAGAAAGGATTTACTTTTAGGATTTTGAAGGACGAATCGATTCCAATTATTAAAATAGATGAAGAAGCAATTTCTGAAGCAATCGTAAATCTTGTTGATAACGCAGTTAAATACAGCAACACTAAGAAAGAAATAATCATTCGTACGGGAATG
>CAZLJI010000789.1:0-1579 GCA_964559565.1 uncultured Ignavibacteriaceae bacterium
AAAATGCTTACGATATTTCCTACTTTGTGGAAGCCAATATAAATTATATACTTATCGAACCTTATCTTTTTGACATTCGATTGTCCAAACCAAAATTGATTATGTAAGAGCATCTTGCTCAATTCATCCAACAAATGATCTGCTTCTGAAAACAGTTTTTCATAAAGGTGCTTGCAAACTCGTCTTATGTCACGCTTAGGATAGGTTTTAACATTTTGACGATATACCTTGCAGGAACAGTTCAAAGAATACAGATTAACACGATTTCTACCAGCATTGATTGTCTTCTTAGTAATTTCAGACAAGTAAGGTATTTGATATATATCAGATACAATTTCGATCTTTTCTATCTTCTGCTCCTCCACATTTAGAGAGATTCTTATCATATCTGATTTTTAAATTATAGATAAATTGTAATTATTAACCTTTAAATAGTGTTTCAATCTTTTATTTAATTAACGTCATTTTTTTAGAAATAATACCAGACTCATATTTTAACTGATATATATACATTCCTGAAGCCAGATTCTTTCCATCAAAGTTAAATGAGTAGCTGCCAGAATTATAATAACCTTTTACAATTTCAGAAATTTCATTCCCCAATAAATCAAAAACCTTAAGAGAAATTTCGGATGCAACCGGTAAAGAAACTTTGATTGTGGTTGCTGGGTTGAAAGGATTCGGATAATTCTGATTTAGCTCAAAGGTAATTGGATTTTGAATTAAGTCTTGAACCTCAGTAACATTATCGTAAGTTACAATAAGATTTCCTTGTGTCAGTAGATTCGCATTGGTCACATCGTACGATCCGGATCCTGAAAGAGAAGAACTTGAACCAAGTAAAGTACTCACCACGATTGAAACACCATCTGGAAGATTATAATTAATTGTTAAGATATCTGCACTTGTTCCAGTTGATAACTGCCATCTCAAAACTAATGTATCTAAACCACTAAAAGGAAAAGAAGAAACATTTCTTATATCGGTATATGATTCGAATGACCCAACTACAAACCTTACTTCAAGTGCAGGTGAAAAAGGTGGTAATGCATTTTCGAATGGTAATCCGTCATAACCACCGGTTGCAGCCGGATCTAAACCAAATGCTACAATATTGTTGAATGTTGCCCCACTATTATCCGAAAAATTTAAGCCTATTTCTAATTGTGCAGGTGTAATCTGTGAATAACTATTTATCGTAAATAGTAATATTCCCAAAACAACCCGAATAAGTCTAATATTATTTGTCATAGATCGATATCCCTCTTGATAATTAATAAATTTTTTTTGTCTTTTCAAAAATTATTTAAAGCCTTAACTCTATTTGTCCCATTTATCACTAGCATTCGTCATTTTAAATGCCCTTGATCCAAAATCAATTATAAAAAAGAAGAGAACCTCAGTAAAACCAAGGTCCTTTTCATTGGAGGGCATTTGAACAATTTTTAATAACTCAACAACTATTGAAATAATTCGGGAAGTTTTCAATCTTTCTGCTGACTCAAACTTTCCATTGTTTTTAAGGCGGTGCATGAATTACTTCAATAATAACATCTTCTTAATTGAAACAAACTTATCT
>CAZLJI010000790.1:0-1578 GCA_964559565.1 uncultured Ignavibacteriaceae bacterium
TGGGATATTTACAATAAAAGAGAAAATAGTTAACAGAAGTATATTCATCAGTGATTTTTTTAAGTTTTGTGAGTGAACTTAGGAAAAAGTTATTGCAGGGCAAAAGTCAAAAACAAGTGATATAAAAAGGTTTTTAGTGTGTCATTCCTACGGAAGCAGGAATCCATTCTGTAAATTATCTGGATTCCCGTTTTCACGGGAATGACATTGACGTTTCCGTCACTCCGAACGAAGTGAAGAGTCTCATTCTTAAGTTTAGAGATTCTTCATCCTGACAATGTCAGGATTCAGAATGACGTGTGAGAAAATAAAACAATGTGAAACCCCCTCCTTCCATCTTTTGTGTACAAAAGCCGAGACAAGTTGGAGGGCGCTGAGGAAGATCGTCTTTAACTCATCAACGCAGCAATTGCAGCTGTGTTTGCGATATCCTCAACGCTGCATCCGCGGCTCAAATCGAAAAATGGTTTTTTCAATCCCTGAACCATTGGTCCGACTGCTTCGGCTTTACCCCAGCGCTGTGCAATCTTGTATCCTATATTTCCTGAATTCAAATCAGGGAAAATTAATACGTTTGCTTTACCGGCAACATTGCTTCCCGGCGCTTTTTTCTTTCCTATTGATTCGATAACTGCCGCATCAAACTGCAATTCACCATCAACATTCAAATCAGGTCTCTTTGAACGGATGATTGCAGTTGCATTCAAAACTTTATCAACGGCTTCGTGCTTTGCACTGCCTTTTGTTGAAAATGAAAGCATCGCAATAAACGGTTCTTCACCGGTAAGTTTTCTATGATTGTCCGCAGTTGAAATTGCGATATCCGCCAACTGCTTTTCATCAGGATCAGGAACGACAGCACTATCAGCGAATGAATAATTCTTATCCGGGAAAAGCATAAGGAAGAAACTTGATACAATTGAAATTCCTTCCGGCATTCCGATGCACTGAATTCCTGCTCGCATTACATCTGCAGTTGCAGAAGCTGAACCCGCGACGCTTGCATCAACCATATTTTCTTTTACCATCATTGCTGCAAAAAACAAATCCTGCTGGACAGTGCTTCTTGCCTGTTCGATTGTAACACCTTTATGCTTGCGCAGGTTGAAGAAAATATTTGTAAAGTCGCTCAGCTTGTCTGATGTGGTCGGATTGATAATTCTAACTCCAGTCAAATCAACATCCAGCCGTTTTGCATCTTTGTGAATACGGTCTTCATCACCGAGAGTAATTACTGAAACTGTTTTTTCTTTGGTTAGTTTCTCTGCTGCTTTGAGGACTCTTTCATCGTGGGATTCGGGAAGAACAATTGTCTTTCTTGCCTTTGATGCTTTTTCCTTTATCTCAATTAACAACTTAATTTCCATAATGTCTCCATATTTTTAAGAAAATGACATTCAAAATTACGAAAAGCGCAACTCAAATTTTGCAGTTTGAGAGTTGACATTGTATTGAAATCAAGTTTAGGTGGAAGAATCAACTCAGAGTTCTTTAAGTGACAGAAATCTGAGCAATTAATTTTCCTTAATTTAGATTGATTTTTGACGCCGAATAATATACATTCACAGCCTTAAAAAT
>CAZLJI010000791.1:0-766 GCA_964559565.1 uncultured Ignavibacteriaceae bacterium
AGTAAATGCATTGGTAATAGTAAAACTTGCCGCTGCAAGAGCCAACTATGAATCAGGTGCTTTACCAAAATACGTTCTTGATGCAGTTGAAAAAGCTTGTGCTGAAGTACTCGCCGGGAAATACCACAACCAGTTTTTAGTTGATCTTTACCAGGGTGGTGCAGGTACATCCGCAAATATGAATGTGAATGAAGTTCTTGCAAACGTTGCGCTTGAACTTAGCGGTAAGCAAAAGGGTGATTACGCATATATCGAACCTCACGATCATTTGAATATGTCTCAGTCGACAAACGATTCATATCCAACTTCTCTTCACGTTGCAATTATCCTGATGAATCAAAAACTTCTTCCTGAACTAGAAGCTTTAGTTGCTTCATTCGAAAAGAAAGGAAAAGAGTTTGAAAATATTTTGAAGATGGGAAGAACAGAATTGCAGGATGCAGTTCCAATGACACTTGGACAGGAATTCAATGCTTTTGCAAATCAGCTTAAAGCTTCTATTGATGAACTAAAGCAAGCCGAAGCAAATCTTTATGTAATTAATATGGGTGGAACTGCTATCGGAACCAAGCTTACAGCACAAAAAGGATTCGTTGAGAACTGCGCAAAACATCTTGGCGAAATCCTGAAAAAGAAAATTGTTCCTGCAAATGATTTAATCGCTGCCACTTCAGATCTATCGGGATTTGCTAATTACTCAAACGCATTAAACACACTCTCGATAAGACTCTCAAAGACAGCAAGCGATTTAATTCTTCTTGCTTCT
>CAZLJI010000791.1:776-1574 GCA_964559565.1 uncultured Ignavibacteriaceae bacterium
AGAACAGGATTGTTTGAAATAAATCTTCCTCCACTTCAACCTGGCTCTTCAATTATGCCGGGGAAAGTTAATCCTGTGATGCCTGAGCTTATGAATCTTGTTACATTCAAAGTGATGGGGAATAATGTGTCTGTTACAATAGCGTCAAAGACAGGTCAGCTGCAATTGAATGCTTATGAACCGCTGGCTATTTCTTGTATTCTTGAATCACAAAAACTACTTACAAACACAATGAAAGCTTTCAGAACAAGCTGCATCGATGGTATTATAGCAAATGAAGATGTAATGAAAAAATATATTAATCAAAGTGTTGGAATAGTAACTGCTCTTAATCCTGTACTGGGTTATGAAAAAACAACCGAGCTTGCAAAAGAAGCTCTCGAAACAGGAAAAGGAATTCTTGAACTCATTCGTGAGAAAAAATTATTAACTGAAGATCAGATAAAAGAATTGCTTGATCCAAAGAAAATGACAGGACAGTAATAGACAATTTATTTTTTGTAGAAATTACTGATTGAAATTGTTTTCAAAATTATTTACTTAAACAATTAAGGTAATGTTATGAACAATGAACTTTCTAAAAAAGACCTCACTCAGATTACAATTAGTGTTGTAGCAATTCTGTTACTGATTGTCGGAAGCATCTGGGTTTTTATGCCTTTTGTTGCTGCATTGATCTGGGCATCCATCATAGTAATTTCTACCTATAACTTTATGCTGAAACTTCAGAAGATACTCTGGAATAAAAGGGGAATTGCTATTACAGTGATGCTTTTATTGATTCTAATGATTATTCTT
>CAZLJI010000792.1:0-1570 GCA_964559565.1 uncultured Ignavibacteriaceae bacterium
ACCGAAAGATTTGTGAATTCCGTTCAGCTCGACATTAAAAACTCCGCTTGGAGGAGGATTGGGAAATCTGATGTTTACGTGTCCTTCATCGTCAGGAATTTCAATAAGTTCAACTTTCTCAAGCTGCTTAATTCTACTTTGAACCTGTCTTGCCTTGGTAGCTTTGTAACGGAATCGTTCAATAAATCTCTGTGTGTCTTTAATTTTTTTCTGCTGGTTTTCCCTCTGGTTAATCAGAGTCTGGTCTCGTTCTTCTTTGTATTTCAGATAATCATTCAGCTTACCGTTGTAAGGATTTATCTTACGAAGAAAGATTTCCCAAGTGCGGTTCGTAGTCAGATTCACAAAATTCTTATCGTGAGAAACTATGATCATCGAACCTTTGAAGCTTTGAATGTAACCAATCAGCCATTGCAAAGAATCAAGATCGAGATGGTTTGTTGGTTCATCAAATAACAACAGATCGTTTTGAGCAATGAGAAGCTTTGCCATTGCAATACGCATTTGCCATCCGCCGGAGAATTCATCAGTTAATCTTCTGAAATCTTTTTCTGCAAAGCCAAGTCCGGTAAGAATTTTTTCAATTTTGTATTCAGCGCTGTACGATTCAAGCTCTTCCAAACGAATATGAACTTCACCAAGCTGGTTAACGAGATCATCTTTTTCTTCATCATTTAATGAAGACAATTCAAGCTGAGCAATAATTTCTTTTTCTTTTTGATGAAGATATTTGATATCCGAAAGGGCAGTGAAGACTTCATCTATTAAAGTCTTCCCGCGATGAACAACCTGATCCTGCGGTAGATAACCGATGGCTATATTTTTTTGTTTGTTGATAGATCCAGACTCAGGTTGAATTTGCCCGACAAGCATTTTGAGCAGTGATGTTTTTCCTGTGCCGTTTGAACCAACAAGACAAATTTTATCGCCGGAACTAATTTTCAGATTAACATTCTGGAAGAGATATTCCCCGGTGAACTGAAGAGAGATGTTGGAAAAGTCAATCATAAAAAAACAAGTTATTCGCGAAGTACAGCAACTTTACCAGTAACAACATTGTTACCTTCTGTGTCAAAGGCAACAATGATATAAACTCCTGTACTGACCAACTCACCATTGTCATCCATTCCATCCCAATAAGCAGTTCTACCGCCCGGTGATGAAAATTCTGTTACTAGTGTTCCATCAATAGTTAAAATTTTAATGTCTGTATCACGGATTAATCCATCAATAGTTAAAAGATTGTTGCCGCTTTTTATTTTGTATGGATTTGGATAAACAAATAGTTCTTCAAAACTTTCAAGTGGTTTTATGTAAGGAGTTTCAAATGAAGTTAAACCTTCATCGGTTCCGACATAAACAATTCCTTTGTTCTCATCGATTGCAATGCTTCTGATAATATTAGAAAGAAGAGCACTGTTCTGTGATGTGAATGTAGTAATCAATCTCGAGCCATCAGAATTTACTAATAGCAAACCCTCGTTTGTGCCTATCCATTTCTGGTTTAATGGATCAACAGCAATTTTCCCAAAAGATGTCATTATCGGTTTTGACGATTGTTCATGCAAAA
>CAZLJI010000793.1:0-1569 GCA_964559565.1 uncultured Ignavibacteriaceae bacterium
GAACCCAGTCTTTTTCAAAATATAGTTTAAGACCATCAATGGTTTCGCATGGAAAATGTTTGTATTTATCCTGTATTTCGGATAAAATATGATCAAGATTAACTTTCTCGTTTAGTTCAATTTTATTTTTTGAGATATGATAATTTGGATATTGTAAGCGAAGTTGGGATATTGTCTTTTTACTTTTCGACATGAACGAAAGAAAAAGTGCGATGCCCACAAGTGCATCTCTTCCATAGTGAAGAGCAGGATAAATAACTCCTCCATTCCCTTCACCTCCAATTACAGCTTTTTTTTCTTTCATTAGTTTAACAACATTAACTTCCCCAACTGCGGAACTGTAATGATTGCATCCATATTTTTCGGTAATTTCTTTTAGTGCCTGTGAAGAGGACAAATTTGAAACGGTATTACCCTTTGTATGCTGTAAAATATAATCTGCAATAGTGACCAAAGTGTATTCTTCTCCATAAAACTCTTCGTTATTCATGACAAATGCAAGTCTGTCCACATCAGGATCAACGGCAATTCCCAGATCAGCTTTACGCATATTGACCTCTCCTGATAACAGATAGAGATTTTCGTTCAGAGGTTCAGGATTGTGCGCAAATTTACCATCAGAAGTACAATTTATTTCAATAATGTCTGTAACTCCCATAGCTTTTAGCAGTTGCGGAACAGCGATTCCTCCGACAGAATTTATCCCATCAACAACGATTTTGTATTTTGCATTTCTGATGCTATCTGTATCTACAAGAGGCAGTTTTAGTATCTGATCAATGTGATAGGATAAATAGTTTTTTTGCTCGTATTTGCCTATCTTTTCCAAATCAGCATATTGATATTTTTCTTTAGCGATGATTTCAAGTATATCTCTTCCGTCAGTATCACTGATAAACTCTCCTTTGTTATTCAATAGTTTCAGCGCATTCCATTGTTTGGGATTATGACTGGCTGTTATTACGATTCCTCCACCTGCTTTTTCAGCTGGAACAGCCATCTCTACCGTTGGAGTAGTGGATAAGCCTGTATCTATCACATCAATACCCATTAACAATAATGTTGAAGTGACAATTTGATTGATCACAGGTCCGGTAATTCTCCCATCCCTGCCAACCACTACCTTATTGTTTTTACCATTTTTTAGTATCCAATGGCCAAATGCAGCTGTGTACTTAACTACATCATCTGGGGTAAATCCTTCACCGATTTTACCTCCAATTATCCCTCTGATTCCTGAAATGGATGATATTAAAGTCATATATTGGATTAATCAAAGGAGCAAAGATAAGATTTAATTCAACTTTGTTGACTAAGAGTAAATAAAGATTTGATTAACATTTTCAATTATTCCCTTTAACTTTGTACTGTGAAATCAATTGCGTAAATTCCCTTTTCAGTTGGTCAAAGCATGAATGCGGTTTTATTGTGGGATATCAAGGCTTTCTATCAGATTAACAATGTCATGTCAAATAATCTGTTTGACATGATTCTACCACTTCTACGTAACAAGTATTTTTGGGTTCCTTTGTATGTTTTTCTTCTTACTTTTTTCATCATTAATTTCAG
>CAZLJI010000794.1:0-1565 GCA_964559565.1 uncultured Ignavibacteriaceae bacterium
CATCATTCGTAAAACAGACAGCGAACGGTCGATTAAATCAATGGCTGCCTCTGGTAGGCTCTTTTCCTTTAAATAGCGTTTTGAAAGCAGAACAGCCTCTTTTTGAACCTCCTGTGGAACTTTTAGTTTGTGGTGATTTTCATAAGCAGGAATAATCTGCGCTAGCATCCTTAAGCAGGTATCTGTATTGGGTTCCTCCAATTTTATAATTTCAAATTATCAATTGATGTTGTGCCGATTACGGTCAGTGTTCCTTTGTCAAGTTCAGGTTTAAGAAGGTTGGCAGCACCAGAAGCACCAGACTGATTATCAAGTAACATGTGAATCTCATCTGCAAACAAAATGGCCCTTTCATATTGTTTGATTTCTTTGATGATATTCTTTAAGCGGTCTTCAATTTCTCCTTTATAGGAAGCCCCTGCTATTAGTGAACCGAAGTCAAGCTCAAATATTTTTGTATCTGCCAAATTTGAAGGGACTTTATTATGGATAATGTTTTGCACAAAGCCGTTTACAAGAGCAGTTTTACCAACACCAGTTTCACCAATCACCAAAACATTTGGTTTTGATCTTCTTCCCAGTATCTCAGCCATCATTCTGATGTCCTTGTCTCTGCCAACTACGGGATCAAGTTTTTTATTAAGAGCAAGCACATTGAGTTCGGTGCAATACTTTAAAAGAGCATTCTGTGTTGTTTCAGAAGCTTCTTTTTTGGTAGAAATTGATTTTTCTCCAACTGTATTTTCAAGGTCCGTATTTTCAATAATTTTATCCAAAATCTCGCTATATACGAGATTCATTGTTTTTAACTGCTCATATGTAAATCCTACTCCTGGAATTGTTAAAGAAACTAAAGCACAAACAGGTGTAATTTTGTCTTCCGAGATTTTTAAACGAATATTATCTGCTTCTTTTAAAACTGACTTTACGTTATTATCAGCTGATGGTTGTTCAGGAATTTTAGTTGATTTTGGATAGTTTTCAATTCTAACATCTGCCCATTCTTCAAGGTAATAAAAGTCAATTCCCATTTCTTCCAGAAAATGTATCAATCCAATATCTCTATGAAGTAATGCTTTTAAAAGATGTGCAGGAGAGAATTCAGCATTCATAAACTCTTTTGCAACAGACTGTGCAATTCCTATTGCCTTTTTCATTTTATCAGATAATATGAAATCCATTGTATTAAGTTTTATGTTTTGGTTTAATGAAATGATTTAATCAAACATCGATTAAGTAGCCTTTTTTAAGCATTTTAAAGCAAGTTGGAAAGTGCATTGTTTCTATTATTTTATCTGGTATTTTCTTGAAATACAGTTCAACAGAACTTTTTATGCCATACAAGTTACGTTTATATTATTTAATAATCAATATTTTATATCATAATAATGAAAGATTATTTCTTTTAATTTAAAGGAGAGTTTTTTATTTATTCAATAAGGAAGATGTAAACTGAAAAATAAAGTTTTTTTGGATCTTGGTCAGCTGGTTATACAGCGCGAAAATATCCGAATTTCGATAAATTGTTGGCAACTTCCTGGCAAGTCATAAAAAAATCACTCACA
>CAZLJI010000795.1:0-1563 GCA_964559565.1 uncultured Ignavibacteriaceae bacterium
CCAGATTATTATAATGGATATCACCCAGGAATCCAATACGATTCAGAAGATGGATGGCTTGATGATTATATTCCAGCTTCACTACCTATTGAAGGAGCAATAGTAAATATGTCATACAAAATGATGATCAAAGGACAAAAATTCACTATGTTTTCTGGCATGGTACAGTTGCACAGGAATGCCAAAGGATTAATAACTGCCGAAGTTTTAAAGGGTACTTATGAAAGTAATTAGGAAAGATTTGTATTATACTTGAAAAATTCATTCATAACTTAAGAAAGATGAGACTCAGCCCTCGTAAATCAGCTCCGGGGGCTTTTGCTTTTGACTCCTTATTTTTTCCAATCCGTAGAGATTATCTGTTTTAAAAAAGCCTCCGGCAACCACTTTTATCTGCCGGTAATACCAAACCATCACTTTCGAAAGATCGTTGTTATCAGAGCCTATTAGAATGTTGTTAACCTGCCACCTAGCTGAATTAAAACGAATTACAAAATGATAAAAAAATTGACTTTTGCTTTCTTCTGAAATAACTTTGATAATCACAGTACTAAATAATGGTAAATTATTCACTAAAACCAGAAATCATGAAAAAGTTCTGTTTAACAACCTCAATTGCTGTATGCCTTTTAATCTTTTCGAATGAATTGCAGGGGCAAACTACACAAATACAACTCGATGAGGTCAAATTGACCCAACGGCTTATTGGAACTTGGCAGCAGGATCTAGGTAAAGATAGTATTAACCTCTGGGAGGTTCAGCAATATAATAAAGCATTTGTAAGTACCGCCTATCATGTATTTGGTGGAAAAAAATTATTTTGGTTTACACAAAATTGGAGCTTTTATCCGAAAGAGGGTAAGTCTAAAGGTTATAACCTTTACAGTGGTGGAGGTTATCAAACATGGCTCTCTTCATTCACTTCTGAAAATAAATGGAGTGCAAGCTTTGTGCGTGACTTTAATCCCGAAGTAGTTCTGAGCACCATTGAAATTGTATTTGAAACTCCTACAAGTTTGTTAATAGAATATTTTAATCTTAAAGGGGAAAAAACGGGACAACAAAAATTCCACAAAATAAAATAATATTTTACTAAACGAAGATTCTTTATAACTCAGAACCTGTCAGGATTATTTCATCCTGATAATTTTATAATTGCTAAGACCACCTAACACGGACAATGTTTAACAAGCTTGTCACGGTTTTTGCTTTCCTTCCTGCCGGAAGGCAGGTGCTCCTGCATGCAAGATAGTTTGATACTTAGGGATAAATCCGGGTCTCACCATTGCTACACATAAACATTCTGAACCGTGTCTAATACATCGTTCGCATCAACTTTGTACCGTGACACAAGTATAGGCCATAAAACTTCTGCCAGGATGGCAAAAACCACACCGTACCCTCCCTTCCTATAGGTAGGCAAGCTCGCACCGTGAAAGCTTTCTGGCTAAAGTACCAGGATCAGCGCCCGGATACTTCTTCGTGTAACCATTGCTAATTCTACCAACGGTCCGTCAGGTGTCATAAACCACAGTGTTAGACGTCTTGCCTAAAAATATAATT
>CAZLJI010000796.1:0-1562 GCA_964559565.1 uncultured Ignavibacteriaceae bacterium
GTTCAATTTGTTGAGATTATTTTTGCTATCCAGCAGCCAGATAGTTCCAGATGATTCAGCTGTACCACCCCTGAAATACCTACTACCTGAATTGATATCTTGAAGAAGATACTGTTTCATTTCACCCGTGGTTGGGTTAAGACGTATCGTGGTAAACTCTCCATTCTGTCCTGTTGTGAGGGAGCCATTTTTGAACCAGATATTTCCTTTCTCGTCCTCAAATAGCAGTATACTCATAACCCTGTGTGCGGCTATGTCAATATTGCCTGGGTCTGCCCGAAAATAATTCCTGAATTTTTCCTTAAGTGGATCAAAAGAGGCAATGCGGCCATATCCCGAAACTTCTCCAATCCAAATCTTGCCATCTCTTGCTTTTAATAAACCTCCTCCCAGGTTTCTTAAGTGCAAACCGGTTGAATCCGTTTTATCCGAAGTTTGATGATATACATTGAAATGGTAACCGTCATATTTAACCAGGCCACTTTGTGTACCAAACCAGATAAAACCTTTGTCGTCCTGCACGAGGCCTCTTACAAATTCTTCAGGCAGACCTTCTGCCACATTGTATGCTTCAAAAGGAATTTTGTTTAGCTGGGCAAAACAGATACTGGTTGTAAGAGCAAAGAGGATTGTAGTAGTTAGTTTTTTTATCATACGTTTTTTTCAATAGGTATTTGAATGGTAAACTCAGTTCCTTCATTTTCTGAAGTGTTTATGGTTATTTCCCCACCATGCGCTTTCACAATATCATAAATTTTCTGAATCAAGGATATGCACGGATTTATGGATTTCACAGATTCCATTATTAAAGCACCAATCTTTTAAATGTTAAGCTTTTACTTCCAAAGTTGATCAATAAGCCAACTTCAAGTTTATATGCTTTTAAATAATTCAGGACTTGCGCAAGATGAACATCTTCTAATTCTACTAATGCTTTCAACTCTACCAATACTTTTCCCTCTACTACAAAATCTGCTCTTCGGGTTCCAATTGGTTCTGGCAACTCCTTATAGAAAATATCTTGTTCTATTTCCCGGGCAAATGACAACCCTGCCTGAGTCAGTTCCCATGCCAGTGCTCTCTGATAGATTACTTCTTGAAATCCATTGCCCAGAAACTTATGAACTTCAAAAGAAGCTCCAATAATTTTTTCTGTTATGTCTTTATATTTTAATTCTCCCGGCATACTATAAATCTGTGTAATCAGTTAATCATTTTAATCTGTGATTCAGACAATGGGAGTATAATAATGAATTCACTCCCCTCTCCCTCTTTAGTCTCCACCTTCAACTCCCCTCCATGCGCCTTCACAATATCATAACTCAAGCTCAATCCCAGGCCTGTTCCCGAGCCGGTTGGTTTGGTGGTGAAGAACGGCTGAAATATCTTTTCTTTAATATGATCATGAATGCCGTTGCCATTGTCTTTAACAGAAATCAAAACTTTGTCCCCTTCTTTCTTTGTGCTGACTGAAACCGTTGGTTCATATTCCCCGTTGTTCGTTATTCGTTTTTCGTTGACCGCATAAAATGCATTGTTGATCAGATTCAAAATCACCCGAC
>CAZLJI010000797.1:0-1562 GCA_964559565.1 uncultured Ignavibacteriaceae bacterium
AGGGTCATGTTTATTGGCCGAGTAGTTATGCCGAATTTAAAAAATACTTTGTGGATTTAGGGCAATTGCCGTATGTCACAAATGAAGGATTTGGCCAATGATGAACGACGAGCATCAGTACAGGCAAACTGGAGATGTGCTATGAGAAGAACCATATGCGCTACAATGTTTTTTTCTTTGGTACTATTGGTATCATGTAGTTCAACTCTTGAAGAGATATCAAATGATGTAACGCCCCCAAGCCCTACTTACACGCTCACTATTGACCACGCAGAAAAAACAACAGACCCAAGCGGTACTCCTCTGCCCGATATCGAGGTAACACCCCCTATAATCTCAGAGGATATCATCAAGGATGCGGGTAGTTTGATAACCATGTCACCCATTGGGGATGAATTCATTCGGCATGTAGACCTGGAAACAGGAAATTCTACTGAAATTTCTTTTTCTGACGATGTCTACTATCAAGTTCTGGACTATTATGATGAGTGCTCAATGATAATGAGGTTTGGAAACAAGATAACGAAAACGAATCTATCTGGAGAAATTGATTCTGAGCTGTTTTCAATCGCTCATTCTGAATCGGAATTCTTGTATAAGGTGGCTATTTCACCCAAGAAGACATCTGTTGCTTACACCCTTGGGCAGGGATATTTTGGTTATGATAGATTTGAAATTCAAGATGTTTACATCATGGACAGAGATGGTGAAATATACAAGGTGACACAAAATGGAGGAGGATGGATTGGAGAATGGTCGCATGACGAGCGTAAGCTGGCGTATAGTGATTTCGATGAAAATGGCAATCAACAACTGTATATATTTGACCGCAATAATAACAAACGTCAGCAAATAACAGCTTTTCAAGAAAAAGTCGATGAAATCCGAAGAATTCGTTGGTCAGGAGATGACCAGCAAATTCTCCTCGAAATCTATGAAGAGAAATCTCTGAATAAGTTAGTAGTGGCGGAAAGCAATGCCTCTCAACCTGGGATAAAGGAAATTTCAGGTTTTTCTGAAATAAGCGGTTTTTGGTGGACTGATAACCAGGAAATTATCCTACAAGCAAAAACTGAGGGGGAATCCAGCGAACGTGGATTATTCTTAGTGGATGTTGCGTCTAATACAATTATCCACAAAGTACTTGAATCTCAATATAGTGATCAGCCATTTATATTAGCCACCCCTCTAATTTCACCGAAGTTGGTTGGATTCTTCCTTGTGAATAGTTTTTTTGTTTACGATTTCGATTCCAAGGAAATGCATAAATATGTTAATGTTCAAAAAGGTATGAATTTTGGAGAATGGATACCATCTCCATTCTTAGAAAGCTCTCTGAATTATTGTGAAGGAATATCTAATTAAAAATGCGATTTCCTTAAAAACTTGCTGGTTAGTATTCCATGTAAGAAATAAATTTGGAGCAGCTCATTTCAGCTGACTGCTTAGAATGGTTTATTGTCAAAAGGGCGGAGCTGTGCATGTTGACTGAACTAACCTTCTTTTATTCTTCTCCCAGCTGGCTGTTGGGAGATCATTTGGGATCGACCTCGATGGTGGCA
>CAZLJI010000798.1:0-1561 GCA_964559565.1 uncultured Ignavibacteriaceae bacterium
ACTTTTACTTTGCTAGTGAACAATCAGGCATATCGGTTTTTGAAAGGAAAGAATTTTTACACGGTAATTTAATTGCTAAAAACGAAATTGGCGATATTAATCGGGCGTATTTTTTCAAAGGAAGTTTGGTTGTCAGCGGTTCTTATGGCTTGAGGATATATTCTTTAGAGAATAATGAAATTGTACTGAAAGACCAGTTGACTCCATTAAAGCAAGTCAATAGGTTAAGCAGTGATGAGGATGTATTAGCAATTCTCACAGGTGACGGATCAATTTATAAATATAAGGTCAATGATAATTATAAGCTCGAACTTCTTGCTCAAACTAAAGTTTCTCCAAACCCAACTAACTTTAAAATCACTGAAGGAAAACTTTATTGCACATACGTTAAGCGTGGAAGAATGCTCAGCTTTTTTGATCCGAACCTTCCGCAAAATTTTACGCGGTTGGCTCTCTGGCGCGCAGGCTGGGAAATTTTCAAAGATCATCCGATGTTTGGAGTTGGAGATATTGGTCTTGATAAATATTATCTTAAATATAAAAGACCTTACGACAAAGAAATCCACGGGCATCTGCACAACAATTATTTTCACTTCCTTGCAACGCTTGGATTGTTCGGCTTTTTAGCAATTAGCTACCTATTTATAATGATAATTATCAAAATTTATAAAATATATAAATTAAGTAAGGGGGCTCCTTTCATTGCATCGTATTCACTTGGTGCACTTGCTTCATTCGTTAGTATTCTTATTGCCGGTTTATCAGAAGTTAACTTCTGGGATCATGAAATTGCAACTCTTATCTATTTTACGGTTGGATTGAGCATTGCACTTTCAATTCGGCGTAGTGAAGAAGTTAAAAAAGAATAAAGTAATAAGGACTTATTATTTTTGGTTATTGATAATGCAAATCTTTTAACAAATTAATTAAAACTTTCTTATGCTAAACAACGATAAAAAAGAAGTAGTAAAACAAATTAAAAAATTATTATCTGGTTTTAATCCAAAGTGTAAAGAGCTGGCAATCATTCTTGCTGCGGGACACGGCAAAAGAATTAAATCCCAGCGTTCAAAAATGCTGCACACAATCTGGGGAATTCCAACTGTTGAACGTGTTCATAATGCATGCGCAAAAGCTGTAAAAGGAGTTAACTCCGTCGTCGTTGTTGGAATAAAAGCTCTCGATGTTTTGAATGTTCTAAATAAAAGAACAAGTACTGCTTACGCTTACCAGGAGGAACAGCACGGAACCGGTCACGCTGTTCAGGTAGCATTGAAGAGCATTAAGAAATTTCCTGACGATGGAATTATATATGTTCTTCCCGGTGATATGGGATTGATCGATGCAGAAACACTGAAAAGTTTCAGAAAGAGTTTTGTTGATTCAAAAGCTGATATGATAGTTCTGACCGGAATTTTCAACGGCGATCCGAAAGAAAATAATTACGGCAGAATTCTCCGTGTAAAAGAGTTTGATTCAAGAGGAACGAGATCGCTCGGTGACAAAGGAAAAGTTATTGAAATTATTGAACATAAAGATATTCTTGCTCTTCCCGCTGATA
>CAZLJI010000799.1:0-1560 GCA_964559565.1 uncultured Ignavibacteriaceae bacterium
CATCGCTGTTGCCATCGTATGCAATCATATCGAGATTAATTACTCCCATAATTGAATCACTTGCTAAGTAAGCCTGATGTGCATAGTATTCGCTGCCAAATAATCCTCGTTCCTCTTCATCCCAGAGAGCATAAATTATTGTGTATTTGGAATCATAGTTCTTAAATATTCTTGCTGCTTCAATTACAGCAGCGGTTCCACTTGCATTATCGTCTGCACCAGGGACAACAGTTCCGCTGTATGTAAAATCATCATAATGAGCACAGATAATATATTTTTTATTCGGATATTGAGTGCCCACTTGAATAGCATAAATGTTTCTACCACCTCCTGAACCAAAATATTGGTCATAAGTAGGTAAACCATAACTCATCAGTTTCTGCTTAATATAATTTGCTGCCATATCATTTCCAGCATGATTATATTTTCTGGAAACAATTGTGTAGGGGCTGCCATTAATAATAGTCTGAACATCTCCGGATAATTCCCTAACGAAATAAGTTAGAGAATCAATATTAGTTTCGTTGATGATATTCTGTATAGTTGGGCTTTGAGCGAATGATGAAATTTGTAGAGTCAATAAGACAATCACAACTGGTAATAGTTTATTCATTTGTGAATCCTTTCGTTGTACTTTGAGTAGTTATTCAAAAAATATAAATGCGAATTTGATGAATAACAGCAACAATTATGCTAGGGTTCAATAAAATCGATGTTTGTTATTGGCTCAAAAACGTGCCGTATTTTGAGAAAATTGCCAATTGTTAAGTAATCTGGAGAATAATTTGTCAATGTTGATAATGACTTCTTCAATTTGAGTAGGATCGAATAAACCTTGCCTCAAATATTATTTTAAATGAATACTCAAATATTAAACTTTTTTTAAATGAGGATTGTTTTAATATTATTCTTAAAATTATTAATAATTAGATGACTACAGAGACAAAATATTTTACACCATCCGAAGCAAAAAGAACTCTGCCTTTGGTAAAAAAAATTGTGAAAGATATTCTTGATACGAGCAGAGAAATGCGGTTGATTGCGGATGAGGTCGGAAGTAATGTAGAAAATGATCCGCGCATTCAGAAACTTGCAGACGATATCGAAGAATTCATGCAGGAACTTAAAGAGATTGGATGTTACTTCAAAGATTGGAATTTCTCAATAGGTTTGATAGATTTCCCGGCAATCATTGATGGAAAAGAAGTATTCCTCTGCTGGAGAAGCGATGAAGATGACATAATGTACTATCACGAAGTTGATGCTGGTTTTGCTGGCAGAAAATTAATTCACCCCGAAGAGCTGACAGACTGATTTTTCTTTCTATTTCTTCAACTCAAATTCAGCTTCAGCTGTAGCAATTTTTCCTGAATATTTGTCTGTTATATGAAAAATAATTTTATAGAGACCATCCGGAGAATTATAGTCAAGTTCGAATTGTGCTTCAAGCTGCACATCAATTAGCTCTTTGCTCGTTACTTCCTTCGAATCAAAAAAAACATCTATCGTCTCCGACCCATCGGGATCAATTAAGTCAACACTAAAACCAAGAGAAGTTGA
>CAZLJI010000800.1:0-1553 GCA_964559565.1 uncultured Ignavibacteriaceae bacterium
TGGATGGAGCATAAATCGAAATTCTCTTTAATTTTCTTACTTTCAGGACATAATGATGTATAACTGAAGCCTTCTTTCATCGAAAATTCATCAAGAATTGCAACAATTTCATCAAGAGGTATTTTGTCATTTTTCTGGGCTTTTGATTACGGGACTCTGACGTTGGATACAGCTTCTTCTTATGTCACAATTGAGTTTCTTGATGCTCCGAATCCAGAGGAAATCAGGAAGTTTATTTATCATGTTAGAAAACAATAAATGATTGAAAGTAACGAAGAAAATCTTGAGAGAGTTGTGTCTTCAACAGCAATAAATGGCTCTCAGTTTGAGAATAAATTGAGACCGAGAAATTTTGATGATTATATCGGACAATTGAATATTAAAAAAAATCTGAGAATTGCGATTGATGCCGCCAAGCAACGTAGAGATATTCTTGATCATATTCTGCTACACGGGCCTCCAGGACTTGGAAAAACAACTTTAGCCGGAGTTATAGCAAATGAACTTGGTGTAAACATGAAAGTTACTTCAGGACCGGCCATTGAGAAAGCTGGTGATGTGGCTTCGATTATTTCAAATCTTGAGGAAAATGATATTCTTTTTATTGATGAAATTCACCGTTTGAAGCCTGTAGTTGAGGAAGTGCTTTATACCGCCATGGAAGATTTTGGAATAGATATTATCATCGGCAAGGGCCCTTCTGCCAGAAGTATGAGAATCAGTCTACCAAAATTTACCCTTATTGGTGCTACTACCAAAATGAGCATGCTTTCATCTCCTTTGAGAAGTAGGTTTGGTAATGTTTTCAAACTTGAATTCTACAGTAATGACGATATCAGGGATATCATTGTACGATCAGCGAGACTTCTGGAAACAAATATCAAACCAGAAGAGGCTTTGGTCTTGGCAAATTCATCACGACAGACGCCCCGAATTGCCAACCGCTTGCTAAAAAGAGTTCGCGATTATGCCGACGTTAAAAATGAATCAAAAATTTCTATCGAATTGATTGAAAAGGCTTTAAATGAAATGGGTGTTGATGAAATCGGGCTGGATCATGTCGACCGCGAAATACTTTCAGTTATAATCAATAAATTTGAAGGAGGGCCGGTTGGCCTTAATACTTTGGCTGCTGCAATTAGCGAAGAACAGACAACAATTGAAGATATCTATGAACCGTTTTTAATTAAAACCGGGATGCTGGAAAGAACTCATAGAGGAAGGATTGCAACAAATCGTGCTTATGAACATTTAAAAATTGAGAAAAAAAAGTCTCTTTTATGATTTTTTATTTAATATTATATTATTCGCATGAAAAATTTGATTAAATTTACGGTAATAGTGGCAGCAAGCCTGTTTATTTTTAGCGGTTGCGGTAATGACGTCGATCCTGGAGAACCCGAAATCGAGACACTTGTAGGTATACTTACAGAGCAACAAACTTCTGATGATCGTAAAGGCACTCATATATTGACTACTGAAGAGGGAGAAGAAATTGCCGTAAGAAGTCTGTCTCTAAATATGTCCCAAAGTCGATATCTGGAAAATAAAGT
>CAZLJI010000801.1:0-1552 GCA_964559565.1 uncultured Ignavibacteriaceae bacterium
TCTATTTTAAGTTTGGTTGATTTTAACCGGTTCAACTTTCCAGATTTTCTCTGCGTATTCTTTTATTGAACGGTCGCTGGAAAACTTACCTACTCGTGCAACATTAAGGATTGCTTTTTTTGTCCATTCGTCCTGATTTAAATACAATTTACTTACTTCATCCTGTACATCCACGTAAGATTGATAATCAGCAAAGAGACAATAATAATCCACACCCATTAAACTATCAATTATCGGTTTAAAGATTCCTGGTTCATTTTTGCTGAAAAAATCGGATGAGATCATATCAATTACTCTTTTCAGCATTGAGTTAGATTCATAGTATGCACGAGGATTATATCCGCTGTTCTTTAATTTAACAACTTCATCAGCAAGCAATCCAAAATTAAAAATATTTTCTTCGCCGACTTCCTCGCGGATTTCAATATTCGCTCCGTCCATTGTTCCGATTGTTAAAGCACCGTTAAGAGTAAACTTCATATTCCCGGTTCCAGATGCTTCCAATCCAGCCGTAGAAATTTGTTCAGAAAGATCAGCAGCAGGAATTATTTTTTCTGCAAGTGTTACTGAATAATTCGGAATGAATACTACTTTCAGTTTATCGCCGACAGCCTGGTCATTATTTACGATCGACGCTACAGAATTTATCAGCTTGATAATCAGCTTTGCCATCTGGTACGCCGGGGCAGCTTTGCCGGCGAAAATAATAGTTCGCGGAACCATGCTTAGTGCAGGGTTTTCTTTTATCCTGTTATACAATGTGATAATATGAAGAACATTCAGCAGTTGACGTTTATACTCGTGAAATCTTTTTATCTGTACATCGAACATCGATTCGGGATTAATTTTTATTCCGTTGTTTTCCTCAATCACGTCCATCAGTAATTTTTTCGTTAGCCATTTAGCATTTCTAAACTCTTCCCTGAAGTCAGCATCATCAACAAACTTTTCCAGCTTTCTAAGGTCAGAAAGATCATAGACCCAGTTATCACCAATTCTGTCACTAATAATTTTTGAAAGAAATGGATTAGCTGTCTTTAACCACCTTCTCGGAGTAATACCATTTGTTATGTTGATAAACTTTCCGGGATACATTTTATGAAAATGTAAAAAGATTTTTGTTTTCAAAATTTCTGTGTGCAACGCCGCAACACCATTAACCGCATAACTTCCTACAATTGCAAGATTGGCCATCCGGACAGACTTGCCATTAGCCTCATTAATTATAGACATTGCTGATAAAACACCGGGATCAGTTGTATAATTTTTCCTTACATCTTCAATAAATCTACGGTTAATTTCATATATGATCTGTATATGACGCGGCAGCAATTCTTCAAAGAGAGGCAGTGACCACTCCTCTAAAGCTTCCGGAACAACTGTGTGATTAGTATATGCAAAAGTTTTACTTGCAACACTCCAGGATTTATCCCAGCTTAATCCCTCCTGATCAATCAAAATTCTCATCAGTTCAGGAATTGCAACCACAGGATGCGTGTCATTCAATTGTATTGCATTTATTTCATTTGAGCGACAGGCAATATACATATCT
>CAZLJI010000802.1:0-1550 GCA_964559565.1 uncultured Ignavibacteriaceae bacterium
CAGATTAGTCTTGCGACTGATTAAAGCTTACGCTTTCTGCTGTCTTTGGCTTATTCTCAGCATAAGAATACTCTGACGAATAAAAAATTGCTGTTACGTTAAATGGATGTTGTTTACATACAACTTGCCAAGTCTTACCAGTGCTGACAATATCAATAAATCTTGCACCTAATGGAGCCTGTGTCTTTAGATACTCCACTGATTCATTTAAACTTGTATATGCTGCTCTTCTAGAGAATGGTATGTAGTAACAAAAATCATAATATGAATTATAAATTTTATAGAGGAGTTGAGAATCGCGACCCAGAAAAGCCAATTTTTCTTTATTATAATTTCTGTGTAATAACTCACAGACAATAAAGAGCCATGGAATGTTTATCTCATATGATTCTGGAATCAAACCACAATTAGTTAATCTGATTTCTCTAATTAAGTTGCTAATTGAACTCAATTCTTGCTTTTTTAATAAACTCTCTCTATTCGTTTCAATGATTGAGTTGCCATAAAAAATGCAATTAATTCCCATTGCTGATGGTACATTAACATCACTATGTTGATTATCGCCTATATGATATTCTAATATATTATCTTTAATCTTTTGCCAAACAACACCAGTAGATTTATCATTGTTAGATTGATATATGGTGACTTGTTTGTTCATACCCAAAGAACGTAACCAATCTAATATATCAGGACCAGAAAGGTACATATCAGATATCAGTATGTCTCCGTCTTGAACTTTTTGATAATTTTCTAAGATTAGAAAAGAATTTTCTCTTTCTAATTTCAACTCATGTTTTTTTATATCTTCAGATAAATTTTCTGGAATTACTTTTCTATCTACCAAATTTGAGTATATTTCGTCAAAATTTCTAGCACCATTATCACTCATTTTTCTTTCTGTGCAAAAATTTGCAATGTTATATGTTTGTTCCAATATAGAGAGCAAATAATCGTTTGTTATAAACCTTCTGGCTAACATTGTATCGAATACATCGAAAGAGCGCATGTTTATTTCCTATAAAATTTGATAGTGGTGGGTTATTCTGTTGCCAAGAAACCCACCGAAACTCCGAGTCTAGTGCTTATTAGGCAGCTAGAGCCATTTCGTAAACATCATCATTTGCGTTTACTAGTTTTGCGCTAATTAGGTTAGTCGCCTATCCAGTGGTCCGTTCCGCTATCTTGCCCCGTCGAAGCCAGTGCATCCCCTCGGTGGTGGAGATGTCGGGAATCGAACCCGAGTCCGCAGCACATTTACTTCACATCATACCACTATAGTTCTATTATACTTTAACAGCATGTCCTTTGTCAACTAAATGATCAGCCAAACTCACTTGGCTGGTTGACCCATCTTCCAGAAGCAGATTGAAATATACATCTGCTTCCCAGCGATTAAATGAACTTGGTGCGTTCTTGTAAGTTTGTACGACTACACGCTGATTGTTTAGCAAATTCTTCACATATTCAGAAACAACACGACCTTCTTCGCTGGCATTTTTTCCGTACACTTCAGGGGTATCAACACCCTTGAGTCTAACGCGGATGGT
>CAZLJI010000803.1:0-1549 GCA_964559565.1 uncultured Ignavibacteriaceae bacterium
AAAAGTAATTTCACGTAACCGCCCTATTTCGTGAAGAATGTTTGGTATTTCATTTGATTATAAATGTTAATAACGCTCCGATAACCGTAGTTAGGATTATGGCGATCAACCCATAGACCACGTTCCTGACCGGAGTAAACTGATCAACCGTAACATAGTTCCCATCAAGCCGGTGCTTGATTTCCTCTACATCACGGACTATTACATCAACCTTTTGATTCAACAAGGCAATATTTAAATTATAATTGTCCTTGTTCTTTTCTAACTCCTTGGTGTAGTTCATTAGCGTTGGCCTAATTGTGTAAACATTTTTCCACTTGTCTTAATGTTTGGTGCAATTCCCCTGATTTTGTTCTTTACCGCCTGATTCAACCTGATCCCCATTTGCTTTATGGTTTTTTGCGAGATATCAAAAGTATCTAATACCTTATCAAATCCCAAAACTTTTGATTTTGCATAATCTATTGCTTTTTTCCCCAATTCACCATTAACTTCAAAACCTTTTTCTCTAAGAATCTTCTTTAATACATCTTTTGATATCGCCTTAAATTTTCCATCTCCAAAAACATCAGTAATGATATAACGGTCGTCTCTTATATCTAAATCCATTCCTTGCTTTAAATCACTTGGTTTTAATGGATTTTTATTAAACGTGTCATCCCAACGCTTAATCACAACTCTCGCTTTATCTACCGGCAACCCCATATCTAACAACTCAACCTTCTGCCCTGTAAGCTTCTGCACAATGTCCTTAACCTGCTTATCGTAAAGATTGCTTGCCCATTCGCCACCGAATTTCAACCCTTCACCGGAAAGCTTACCAGATTCCTTGCCCATGATCTTATCGGCAAGTCCCTTGCCTAAAACCTCATCAAGTTTTTTATCCAACCAGTCGCTGTGGCTTGAAGTAAGTATCTTTCCGTCTTTATCCAATGTAAGAGAAAACGATTTATTTCCCTTACCGTTTATATCAACTTGTTTAATTTCATACGGAGTTTTAGAAATTTTACTTACACCTTTTTGCTTAAACCACTTAACATCATCAACATAAGTAGCCAAGTTATATCTTGCACTTGTCTGATCTCCGCTGATCCAAGCAAAATAATCGGATCCATTATCAACCGCATCCTTCAATGCTCGTTTTATTGAAAGTTCCTGCCAGTTTTTGAGATTAGGATTGTTTGGAACAGCACCAGTTGTTTGTTTTAATTTTTCTACAATACTATTCCATGCTTCTTGTTCGGTATTGAAACCAGTATTAGTAAATCCTTTTCTGTAAAAATACTCATCCGTAGGATTATCAATAAAGTATGCTTCTTGCCCAGTGTTACTTTTTGCTTTATTTACTACAAACCCCTGCTGTTTAGCACTATCTTTTGTGATTTCAGTTGCAAATCCCTTTGATCTCCCTTCCCTCGCCCAATCACTCTGTGCTTCCTCCATAAAGGTTACCTTCTTGCCTTTATATGTTCTGTCATTCAATCGTATATGCGATATGACATTTGGTTCCTCCCAATGACCGGATTTAAAAACTTTAGAAAGCTTGTTT
>CAZLJI010000804.1:0-1548 GCA_964559565.1 uncultured Ignavibacteriaceae bacterium
TTACCACGATTTCTTTAGCTCCATAAGTTAAAGCTATAGCTTCATACCAAGGATTAGCACTTCCGAAAATACAAAGAGTTTTATTCTTTATTGGATAATTGTCTAAGCATTCATAAAGCCATTTATCTGTCCATCCGTAATAATTTTCAGATTTGTTTTTAGCCATTAACAGATATTTGTTGAATGTATCCTGATTGAAATTATTATTTAATTCTTTTTGAATTTCATCAGAACAGTCATTTCTATATCTATATTCAATGGATATTAATCCGTTCATAGTAAATTTATCCAGTTGATCTGGAGGTATTTGTTCTGGGGCTATCATTTTACGTATACCATTCCATAATTTACTCGTCTATCCGAATTACACACTTTATTTACTAATTGTTTAAAGTTATAAACACTTAAGTATTTTTGTGGATTTAGCAAATAATCATCGCCACGAATAGAATATACAGCTTCTTCAAAAACATTCCCCTCGTCAAAATATCCTGTTAAACAGAATTCACTGTATCCAATTGATTCAAGATGGTTTATACATTTTAATAAAGTATCTGTGTTTTCTTCCGTCCATTCGAAACAAATTACTTTAGCTTTATGAGTCAATCCAGACAGCACTTCAAGCTCATATCCCTCCACGTCAATTTTAATAAAATCTGGCACTCCATATGTTTCTATCATTAAATCTAAAGTTATTGATTTTACTGGAATCGGTCTTTCGTCCCAAATATTATTTTCTATACCAACATATTTACTACCTTTAGCAAATCGAGACGATTCTTTCCATTTAGTTGAAGCTGTAGAAATTCCATTATATTTGTAGCTTACATAAAAATCTATTTCCTTATTTGATTCGGAAGATACCAAATAATTTAATAAAACAAAATTGTCTGTGTTGGGTATGTTTTTACATAAATGTGGGTTTGCTTCAACAGCCACAATTTGGCAAGCTGGATATTTTTCAAAGCAAGCTTGAGTAAATTTTCCCGTATTAAAACCTATGTCAAATATTAAATTCATACCAAAATAAATTCGTTTGTAAAGTATCCTTCACGATAAGTAAATCCCGGAATATCTGGATGATAATATAACGGGGCTACCATTTTCTTTCCTGGTTTATATCCTACATAAGCAGCCCACCAACCAAAACTGGTAATGTGTGATAAAATATTATGGTCGCACATTCCAATTAAAGCATAATCCAGAATAGGATTATTCGTATCTGAAAATAAAAATTGATTTCCTTTTAAATTTTGTTTACACCATTCTACATCATTTGTATTTGAATTGTTTCCTCTGGCTCCACCCGTAAATACCATATACTTTACGTTGTTATTTTTGAATTGATTCATTGCTGACTCCAAGTATTTGTAATAAAAGCCTTCTTTATCTAGTTTTCCGCTTTTTCCATACGTTTGATTTAGCAATATCTGGTTTGAATCAGTCCAATCACTATTATCTCCTCGTCTCAAATGTAAGCTAACAATTTCATATCCTGAATTTTCTTTCTTAATATTCTCCATTATTTTTTTAGCCGAGTCAACAAAT
>CAZLJI010000805.1:0-1545 GCA_964559565.1 uncultured Ignavibacteriaceae bacterium
ATCGGATTGGTTATGATGAGATTTTAAGTTATGGTATTAATCCTCAAAGTATTAATCCAAAATCGTTTAAAGTTTTCTCCAAAGGAAATGAAATCCCTATCTACGTTTCTGGTGAAAGTGATTTGTCATTCGATCCAGGGGATTTCGTCGAGTTTTGGTCTAAAAGTAATTATGGATCAGATAATTATAGAGACATCGTTTCAGTTGGTGTTGATTATTTGAATTATTTTGATCGCTATTCTGATACATCGATTGTTTGGCTGAGCTGGGACGGAGTTGATGGTAACAGAATAAATATTCAGAATACAACTGCAACCGGCCTTACAGATACTTTGTTCTCACACAAAGTGTTTTCTCACCTCGAGGAGGATGTAAGGCTGTGGTACTATGATGCGGTTTCTCCACGAGTTCAGCTTCCACAATGGCAGGAAAACAAAGTTTGGACTTGGCAATTTCTTGGCAATGGTGGGAGTCTAAATTTTAATTTTATTTCAACAGATTTTGTACCTAATACTGCTGTTAATATTTTAGCAAGAATGATAAGTAATGCAACGGATCAATTATTTACAAACAATCATCGTTTTGGTTTAGGTCTTAATTCAAATTCACCAGAGGACACTATAGTATTCAGTTATAAAGAAACTGTGAACTTTTCTGGAGAATACAGCTCAAGTCAATTAGTCTCGGGAAATAACTTTGTCGGGATTTTCGGGATGCAAAATGATTCATTGAGGTGGCATCAGGCACTTATTGACTGGATAGATGTTGAGTATCAGCGTTACAATGTTGCATCAAATGATTCGCTATTAATTCGTGTTGATGATAATATGCAGACTGCTGAAAAAGTGGTAAAAATTTCAAATGTAACTCAGCTCATTGAAGATATGATTGTTTACAAAATCAATCCATCATTGAAGAAAATTACTTCGTTTAACATCAATAACTCTGAGTTGACATTTACAGATACTGTTGCTGCAAATGATGAATATGTAATTGTCAAAGAAAGTTTAGCGCGCACTCCAATATTTAACGTCAAAAAGTTTTTTATAAATCTTCGTGATTCAAATCGTGGTGCAGATTACATTGCAATTACAAACAGAGTTCTTCAATCATCCGCTGAGCAGTATATCAACTTTATCAATAATAATTATGAAACAAGAAATGAACTAATTTATGTTGATGATATTTATGATGAATTCAGTTTTGGCTACTCAAAGCCGGAGGCGATAAAGGATTTTTTAGAGTCTACAAATTTAAATTGGATATCTCCTGCTCCATCATATTTACTATTACTGGGTGATGCGAACTACGATTATAAAAATAAAATCACACCAGCGCCAACAGTTCAGAGAAAAAATCTTGTACCATCTTATGGTAACCCGGTCAGCGATGTCTGGTTTACAATGTGGGATTCTTCAAACGTAAACCTTCCGCAAATGTTTGTTGGAAGAATTCCTGCAACATCAAACCAAGAAGTGAATTTGTATCTTGATAAACTTCAGACATATTTAAGTAGAAGCTATGATGATTTCAACAAGCGGTATC
>CAZLJI010000806.1:0-1544 GCA_964559565.1 uncultured Ignavibacteriaceae bacterium
TTGAATAGTAACATAAATGACCTGCATTGCAGGCATTTGGATAAGTATAGATGTCTTTCTTGTTTTATTTGCAACCACAACAGCCATCGCAATTCGTACCGGAACCACAACCACCTTTAACAGCTACTTTTAGTTTATATTCATCAACCAATTTTTCAGCTAAACCTGTATATTTTTCGGGAGAAAGACCGTCCAGCATTTTTTTGTCGGCAGCAGAAATTTTTAATTTTTTGATAAAACTCTGAATCATAGACTTTGTAACTTCTTTTTTTCCTCTTGTAAGTTCTTTCAATTTCTCATAAGAATTATCAATCAGATTCTTTCTCATCACGACCTGAATCGGTTCCGCCAAAAGCTCCCATCTGTCTATCAGATCATTTTTAATCATAACCTCATTAACCGCACATTTTGCTAAACCTTTTATCGAACTCTTATAAGCAAGAATACAATAAGCAAAAGCCGACCCGATATTTCTTTGAACGGTTGAATCAGAAAGATCCCTTTGTAATCGCGAAACCTGTAATTTGCTTCCCATATGTTCGAACATTGCATTGGCCATGCCAAGATTTCCTTCAGAATTTTCAAAATCTATCGGATTAACTTTATGAGGCATTGTAGATGACCCCACCTCCCCTTCTAATACTTTTTGTCCAAAATATCCCATACTGATATATGTCCACATATCACGATCAAAATCCAGAATTATATTGTTTATTCTTTTTACAGAATCAAACAGCCTCGCAAATGCATCATGCGGTTCAATCTGAGTAGTATATTTATTAAATTCCAACCCCAAACTATGAACAAATTTTTGACTCACTTCTACCCAATCTACAGAAGGATAAGCTGATACGTGAGCATTGTAATTTCCAACCGCCCCGTTTATTTTTGCCGGTAAGCAGGAGAAACCGACAACATATTCCATCTCAGTTTCAAGTCTGGCAACAAAGTTTATAAGCTCCTTCCCCAAAGTTGTAGGAGAAGCAGTCTGGCCATGAGTTCGAGCCAACATTGGAAGACCTTTATATTTTACGGCCATTGTATAAATTTCTTGTACAAGACCGCTTAGAATCGGCACCAACTCGCGTTCAACAAAATCCCGAATCATCGCAGCATAAGAGACATTATTTATATCTTCAGAGGTACAGGCAAAATGCATAAATTCCAGATATTTCTCAATTGGCCCACCCTTTAACTGCTCTTTAATAAAATATTCAACCGCCTTCACATCATGATTCGTAGTTTTCTCAATTTCCTTAACCCTCTCTGCATTAACCAGATCAAATTGTTCATAAATACTTCGCAGCATACGCAACTCAGTCGGCTTCAACTCTTTGGTTCCCTTCAATTTAACAACATTAAACAAATAGATAAACCATTCAATTTCTATCAATATCCGATACCTCATCAAGGCTGCCTCTGAAAAATACTGGGAAAGATGCTGAACTTTTGAGCTGTATCTCCCATCAAGTGGAGATATCGCCAACAAACTATTTTCCATATAAATAATCAATTAAATTTATACTTCAAAATCTGCTTTTACT
>CAZLJI010000807.1:0-1541 GCA_964559565.1 uncultured Ignavibacteriaceae bacterium
TAGCACCAAATATTTCAAAGGCACAACTTTACAGCAGCTAAATACCCTGAATCAAGCTGCTGAATATGTTCAACTTACAAAAGATATTGAAACCCGTTTTATGGGATTTGTTAAACGGCTGAAGGCAGCATATGATATTTGTGCCGGAAGTGAACAATTAACTCAAACAGAAAGAGATTACACCCACTTTTATATGGCTGTAAGATCGATTGTATTTAAGCTTACCCGAGGTAATGCACCAGATACTGCCCAGATGAATGCGAGAGTCCGTGAAATGATTAAAGATGCTTTGTCAAGCGATGGTGTCGAAGAAATCTTCAAGTTAGGTGATAACCTCGAATCTGAACAAGATCTTTTTGACAAAGATTACCTGGCTAAAATTGATAAAATCAAGCTTCCAAATACAAAAATCAAATTACTTCAGATTCTGCTTGCAAAAGTCATTGGAGAGATTAGGAAAGTCAACAGGATGAGGGGAATAGATTTCACTAAGAAAATGCAGGCACTTGTTGAACGCTATAACCAACGTGATGAGAACGATATTTTGCGAAGTGAAGTGTACGAAGAAATGGCAGAGCACTTGACTAATATGATCTGGGAGGTTCACCAGGAGTTCTCAGCCGGAGAAGCACTGGGTATTGATTTTGAAGAAAAAGCCTTTTACGATATCCTGAAAGAGCTTTGTATTAAATATGATTTCACCTATCCCGAAGATAAACTTATTGAGCTTTCAAAAGCTGTTAAGGATTTGGTAGATAGCCAGGCAAGATATCCTGACTGGAATAAAAGAGATGATATTAAATCGGCTTTGAAAGTAGGATTAATATTGTTGTTAGATGAATTTGGTTATCCGCCGGTTGAAAGGGACGAAGTTTATGTTGAGATATTTGAACAGGCTGAGAATTTCAAAAAATATAGCATGAATAATTGACAAACAAAAATTACAAAATATGCCAGAAGCTAGTTTTTATTTTAATTCAACCTACAATAAATGTTCGATCGATCCAACCGAAATAAACAGCGTTGGTGGTCCAGAAAATCCTAAGATTCAGGTATGGTTAAACCTTGAATTAAATCCTGGCGAAGGGAAACAATATCAGCCATTTATTCTTCTTTCAATTGATGCAAAACTTAGAGCATTTGATAGCTCCTTTGACATTGCTTCAGGTATTTCATTCCAAAATTCAAAAATATCAAGTAAATATTCAACCCGTATTATGATTGAATTTGTTCTCTCAGCTTATAAAATATTGAAAATTGAGGAAAAAAGGATTGACAATTTTAAAGCAACGCTTGATGTAAATTTCAGAGCGATTAATACTCAATCGTTTACAGTGCCTATTGGTAATTCAAAAAAGGACATAACTTTTATGACTGATATTACACAGACTTTTTGTAACGTAAGTTTTGAAATTCCACAATCACTATGGATTACAAAGCACTTAGTTGGATTAGGTTGGCAAGCACTAAGTATTATCGAATTGCCATCATCAAATGAGTTGATTCCGGAAGAATACAGTAGTTCATTAACCGAATTAACA
>CAZLJI010000808.1:0-1540 GCA_964559565.1 uncultured Ignavibacteriaceae bacterium
TACTAATGTTACAAGTGATATTGTTTTCATCTCATTATAATTGTTATTTTTTAAAGATATTTATTTTATTACCAGTGTCTGTTTTTCGGTTTCGATAGAATGCTTACGCATTTCAATCTAAGTTCTATTTGTAACGACATGAAGATAAGCTAAAATATCGAACAATAAAAGTTACTCTATTTGGTAACTTTTACTAATTTTGTGCAGTATGAGAATAATTAAGGAAAAGACTCTCTTCGATTATTGCAGGCTAAGTAAATACAAGCAGGCTGAAGAACCTTTAATAGCCTGGATTTATGAAGTAAAGTACTCGACCTGGAATAATGCAAATGATTTGAAAGCAAAATACAGAAATGCCAGTATAATCAGATCAAAACGGGTAGTATTCAATATAAAAGGCAATGATTACAGGTTAATTGTTGATGTTGAATACAAACTAAAAATTGTTTTTATAGTGTGGTTTGGCACACATAAGGAATATGAAAAAATAGATGCAAAAACAATTAGTTATGAAGACTAAAATATTAAGAACAGAAGAAGAATATAATGAAGCATGTGAAAGGGTTTATCTCCTGATGAACAGTTCTGAATATGCGATAGAACCCAATACTCCTGAAGGTGAAGAAATGGAACTTCTTTCCTTGCTGATTGAAAAGTACGAACAGGAAAACTATCAAATGAAAGCCCCTTCACCGATAGAAGCCATTAAGTTCAGGATGGAACAAATGAACCTTAAACAAGCTGATGTGGCACCGTTGTTTGGTGGAAAAACAAGAGTTTCAGAAGTTTTGAATGGAAGAAGGGCCCTGACTTTAAAAATGATAACTTTATTAAACCGATATTTGGGAATACCCCTGGAATCATTAATCAGCGGGAATATGGAAGTCAAACTGGAGCCAGAAAATAAAGAGAAATTGTTGCATGTCTCTTCCATCAGAGAATATTTAAACAGTGGAAGGGCAGCAGTTATCTAATAGCCACAGCTCCCAACAGGCATTTTCCAATCTCTGGGATGAACAACATGTAAATGAGAATCTTTCGGTGGCAGGTAAAAAGGTGGAATTAATGCCAGGGTGATAAAGATCCCGTCCACTTCGGTTTCCAATGGAGGGAAGCATTGGCATGGTTAATTAGGCAACTTCCAAAGTGGCACCGTTTTCAACCAAAAGGCTGGCATGGCCAGATTTTTCATTCGGGCAGCCAGGTTTTGGTCAACTTTTGAAATAAAAGGAATTGCTTCCCAAAGGCATCTTGCCAGCTCAAGATTACTGCCTAACCAAACCACGTTAATATGGTCCCCCTGTTCTGCCCCCGAAAAAGTTTCGTGAGCAGACCAACGGGCGTGCCTGGAGAAATCACCGGATTCTGTTACTAAATCGTTCTACCTCAACAAAATACGCCCCTCTCGAAGTTCCGTCGTTTTCGATCAGCCAGGTTTTTACTTCCATGTCTCCGGCCTTGAGGTCGACCTCAAAACGAACTGACGTCGCTCCTTTCACTACTGGTTTTACTTCATAAACCATATATCCAATAAGTAGCC
>CAZLJI010000809.1:0-1536 GCA_964559565.1 uncultured Ignavibacteriaceae bacterium
CAAAACTTTCTTCTTTTTTATCCAAAAAACCTCCTATACTTAAAGTTAATATACGAAACAGGAGAAAAAAATGGATTTAAATAGAATTAGAGAATTATCTGGGTTAGCTCCAATAAAAGAAGCAACTTCTATAGGTCAAGTTGCAACTTGGAGTAAAAAATTACCTCAATTATTAGGCAATATTGATGATCTTTTAATTAAAAAAATATCAGTTAATAACAGAAAAGTCAGTGTTAACTGAGTTAATTGTAATTACATATAAAACTTAATTCAATTTTTTGGAAGTTTCAATTAACAACTTTTAATAGTTGCTGGTTAGCATAAAAATAAGCAAGAGTTACCGCCTGGCGGTAACTCTTGTAATCTATTGTAAATATTTATACTTATGGTCAGTTAATCAATTCTTATCGTATTCTTCTCTCGTAATTACTTTTATTTCTTCCATCCCTGAGTTTTTAAACTCTGAATTTATCTTCATCAAATCTTCAGTAAGTATTTTGTTCATCTGCTCACGGTAATTATTAAAAACTCCACTGAACAAATTTAATCCCTGGATCTGTGAATCAGTAGGTTTGCCTGAGTAACTGATAATTCCAGAATAGATGTCTGCAACTTTTTCAGCCAGCTTAACTTCACCAGATAATCGATTTGGACTCGTAGCAACTAATTCTTTGTGCATTGCATCCAGCTTGTTATGCAAAGCTGTTATCTCATTTTTCAATTCCTGTGAAGAGACTTTACTTATAACTTTATTCATCTTTTCCATCAGGTCAGTCGCCTGCCTGTCGGTGAAAGAAATATCTTCAAGCATTGAATAAGCTTTGTTAAGAGTTTCATATTGCAGTTTCATATCCTCTGCTGAGTGTCCTGCTGAAGGATCAGATTGCAAGGTTATCTTTCCTTCATAAACATTTTCACCTTTCTTGATTTTCACCTTGTATTCACCAGGAGGAAAGGTTGGACCAAACGCTGTTCTGAATGCAAGTGTAGGCGAAGCTGCCTTAACTCTCGGCGGTTTTTTTCTTATTGCCCATTCGACATAGTTAATTCCTTTGCTCTTTCCTGCAGGTAGTGTTTTTACGAGTTCACCATTCGAATTATAAATCTCGACTGACATATCACCGAACACATGACGTTTCTGCATATAGTAACTTATGACTGCAGAGGATTTCGGATTGCTTCCCCAAAATTCCTGATCACCGGAAAGACCTGTAGCATATTTCGGATTAGTGATTGTGTATGGTTCTGCTGGAAATATTGTTAGCTCAGATGACATAATCTCTTCTGTAAGTAAACGAAGCGGTTCAATGTTATCAATTATCAGTATTCCTCTTCCGTGTGTCGCAATTACAAGATCATTCTCTGTTGGATGAATTACCATTTCATAGATTGGAACTTTCGGAACTTTACCTTCAAACCTTACCCATTCTTTTCCTCCATCAATAGAAACGTACAAGCCGTATTCAGTGCCGAGAAATAATAAATTTGGATTAACAAAATCTTCTGTAATTGTTCTTGCAAATGTTTCAATATTTT
>CAZLJI010000810.1:0-1536 GCA_964559565.1 uncultured Ignavibacteriaceae bacterium
TGAACGTAAAAATTAAAATTAACTGTCGGGATAATATAGATGTGACGAGGGAACATGATCCTGAAGATGAATGGAGTGGCGAGGATACTTCCCATAGTTATGATATTTACGGATATTTTGTAGTTAAAGAAAAAGAATATTGGGATTTTGTACTTGATAAAAATCCAAAAGGCAAAACGTTATATTTTCTTTATGCTTTGTATAACACGGGAGATTCTTTTAGTTGTGAATCTAATAAAATGTGTATGATTGGGTTGTATGAATATGAAGAAGATGCCCAAGCAGTAATGGCTGCTCTTGAAAAGAATTATAAAAACGATAAAACCAGAGAAGATTTTGGTTCAATTGATGTTGCTCTTCCAAAAAAAGGTATAACCGAAACGGTTTGTACTTCAACATGGAAAGGTTATTTTGAAAGATTGAATGAATTTCGTATTGAGGCTCTTAATGAATCAACTGAATAATGTATGAAAAAATGTTTGTTATTTATAATGGTTTGTGGTATTTTATTAACTGGGTGTGAAGTTGATACAAGACCTAAAGTGATTGCTGATGATATAAATGGTAGTATTTATAATGTTGTAGTAATTGATGGTTGTCAATATCTTCATTACGGATGGTCTTTAGCCCACAAAGGTAACTATACCAACAAAATACATATTTACAACAAATGAAATTTTGTTTTTTAGGAGATGTTCATGCTAATTTAATTCATTGCTTGAAGTTGGCTGAGGCTCATACAGATACTACTATAATTCAAGTGGGTGATTTGGGTGTTGGTTTTGTTCCGTTAGATGTGTTTTATCGTTTACCATCCAATTTTAAATTCTTTCCAGGTAACCACGATTGCCGTAAATTTTGCCATCAACTACCTCATTGTCTTGGTGATTACGGAGAGGCTTATAACAAATTCTTTTTTGTTTCTGGGGCTGACAGCATTGATAAAGCTTACCGAGTAGAAGGAATATCTTGGTGGCCTGATGAAGAATTAACTTATCAGCAATCTGGAGATTGTCTTGATAAGTGGAAGAAAAGTAAAGTTGATACTCTTGTTGCTCATGATTTACCTCAATCATTTGCTGAGGGGTATAAATTGATTTACGATAAGACATTGACAAGGAACTTGCTTCAGATGATGATTGAAGTCAGAAAGCCTAAATTGTTTATCTATGGACACCACCACAAGAAGAATAGATTGGTATTTAATGATATTCAGGTGGTTGGATTAGGCATTTCCGAACCGTATTTTATTGAGTTGTAAAAAGTGGTGAAACTAATATTGGCGGCGGGGGAACCTCCTGAAATGGGTTGATTTTTTTTAATTGTTGGTGTAGTATATTATTCATGATGAACGAATTAAAAGTAAGTGAACCCAACGCAAAAATCGATTTCTATTCTTTTTCACTCCCGGCTGGCTGGACTTGTCCAGGAGCATGTGAATGTCTAACCAAGGCTGATAGAAATACCGGAAAGTTAATGGATGGTAAAGATGCTGAGTTTCGGTGTTTTGCTGCTTCGGCTGAATGGCAGAAAACT
>CAZLJI010000811.1:0-1535 GCA_964559565.1 uncultured Ignavibacteriaceae bacterium
TTCCGATGTATACATTATAAAACGGCTCAGCATTATCAGTAGTTACTTTGTAAATTTCTGCGATAGGTATATTTGATTTGAAGTCCCAGTTTTTCGCCTGATCAAATGTTTCATAAACACCGCCATCACAGCCAGCACGAATATGCTTGTTATCATTTGGATTTATCCAGAGAGCATGATTATCGACATGCTTTTTATCATCACCAAGATTATTCCAGGTTTTTCCACCATCAACTGAAACCTGTAGAAATGTGTCATCGCTGTAAACTCTATCTATATCTATCGGATCACAGTAAAGCTCGTGGTAGTAAAATCCAGCCGACGCGTTGTAACTGTTTAGTTTTGCCCAGCTGGCACCGCGGTCAGTACTTTTATACGTACCTTTATTTTTTTCAGTTGCTTCGATGACTGCAAAAAGATAATCAGGATTAACAGGTGATATAGCCATTCCAATTCTTCCAACATCTTCGGAAGGAAGTCCACCTTTTAGTTTATCCCACGTTACACCATTATCAAGACTGCGGTAAATACCACTTTCAGGTCCACCATAAACTCCTGTGTATAAATTTCTCATTCGTTGGTGAGCAACAGCGTAAAGAATATTTGAAAATCTCGGGTGCATATGAACCTGGTAGCAGCCTGTGTATTCACTTATCTTCAAAACATTCTCCCAGGTTTTTCCGCCGTCGGTTGTTTTATAAATTCCTCTGTCACCTCCACTTACTCTTGACGAACCATAAGCAGCAGCGTAAACTATATTTGAATTATTTGGATCGATAGCAATGCCACCGATCTGATGTGATTCTTTAAGACCCATATTATTCCATGTTTTACCGCCATCTTCACTTTTGTAAATACCGTCTCCGAAGATCACATTGTTCTGGTTATTGTTTTCACCGGTACCAACCCAAACGACGTTTGTATTAGTCGGATCTATTTTTACACAACCTATGGCATAAGATTTATTTGCATCGAAGACAGGGGAGAAGGTAACACCGCTGTTATTTGTCTTCCACAATGAACCATGACCTGATGCAACGTAAAATTCACTATAGTTATAAGGATTGACTGCAATGTCGACTACTCGTCCTCCGGTCACTGCAGGACCGATGCTTCTGAACGAAAGTCCGGTAAGTGAAATATTTTTTAGAGAATCAGGTTCAGATTTCTCCTGACCGAAAGTGATTGATGATAGTGAAATCAGAAAAATTGAGACAATGATGGTGTATAATTTTTGCATAGTTATATCTCAGAAATGATTGTTAAATGATTGAACCGGCAGAGCAATGCTGCACCGGAGTGAACTGTTTGAATGTATGGTTGTATGACTGTATGAAATTTATTTAATAAACTGTAATAAATTAACAGATATTAAGGCTGATTTACAATTATTTTAGAAAAGAATTTGATGAATGGATATATAAGTAGTTGAATGAAATGCTGATTGGTCAGATTCCGGATCGAGTCCTTACAGACTCGTCCGGAATGACAAATCGGGGCGAGTCACTTAATGATCTTCATCTCTCTTAGTACAG
>CAZLJI010000812.1:0-1534 GCA_964559565.1 uncultured Ignavibacteriaceae bacterium
GCAAAGCCTTTCCTGGTAAAAACCTTCATGGCGGCATCCAGAATCAACTCTTCAGTAGGTTTTTCCTTTTCCTCAATCATTTTTAACAAAATTGTTAAACAAAAGTGTAAAATTTTACGGATAACTCAACCTCTTTGTTTCGATCTTCCTTGATTTCTCTCTAAATGTTTCAAAATGAGATAAAATCAATTTCTTCTTAAAAAGAGAAACATATTGATTTGCGTCCCGTATACAAGCCAAAGTCTGAAAAATGAAAACATATTTGGGTGAATTTGAAGAACTCGTGTTGCTCACCATTGCCACACTGGGCACCGAAGCCTACGGTGTTTCCATCCAGCAGGATATCGAAACGAGGTGCAACCGAAGCATCAGCATTGGCGCACTCCATTCCACTCTCACTCGCCTGGAAGAAAAAGGATTTCTGAAATCATGGCTCGGTGGGGCTACTCAGGAACGTGGCGGCAGAAGCAAACGCTATTACGAGATCACACATGCCGGCAAAAAAGCAGTTGCTGAAAGCAAAAGTCTGCGCGATGAATTGTGGAGTTTGTCAAAAGCAACCTTATCAACAGGCGAATGAAGCAACCGCAACCTCCAAAACTCGCCCGCAAAATATTTGAATGGTATTGCGGCCTGGCGAAAGTTGAAGATTTACTCGGTGATCTGGATGAATGGTTTCATTTGAACATTCAGTCCAAATCATTATTTCGTGCTCGCGTTTTATACTGGAAACAAATTTTCTTGTTGATGTTTTCTTACGCGATAAAGAAGCGGAAACGAGATGCTCAGTTCGGTCAATATTCAACTTCTGGCTTTTCGTTTGATATGTTGCGTAATTATCTGAAGGTAGCCGTTCGTAATCTTTATCAATACAAATACTTTTCTATACTCAATGCCTTTGGCCTGGCGGTTGGTATGACGGTAAGTCTTCTCCTTATTTCGTTAGTGACTTTCGTTCGAACCTATGATGACTTTCACACGCATGGAGATCATATCTATTCCATTGTTAGCGAACGCACCGAAGGCGTAGAAGAATCCATCTGGGCAACAGCTCCGTTTGTATTAGCCGAACAATTGCAAGAACATCCGGATGTACAGGAAGTAGTGCGTATTCAAGCAAGTTTTAGAGAAGAGATTAGACATGCGCAAGGAACACTTTCATTGCAGGGCTATTATGTAGAACCTGATTTTCTAAAAGTATTTACGTATGAAATTACACAAGGAAATTCTGTTCAGGCCCTTACCAAACCTAACAGCATCATTCTAACGGAATCGGCAGCAATGAAATTCTTTAATTCAACGGAAGTACTTGGCAAAACCCTTGAGTTGAAAGATGGTGGATTGTTGGAAGTTGCCGCTGTGATGAAAGATCACCCGATCAACTCGCACCTTAAGTTTGATGTCCTGGTTTCATATGCAACACTTCCTCTGGTTCAAACAACATTGAGTGAACAATGGACAAACTATGAACGTGAATATTTGTATGTGCTACTTGCAGAAACCGGAAGTCAAAACAAAGTGGAAGAGCATCTTG
>CAZLJI010000813.1:0-1530 GCA_964559565.1 uncultured Ignavibacteriaceae bacterium
AAAGAATCTAGAACAGCCTATTTCCTATCAGACTTGACGTTGAAGATGAACTATAACAATTTCCCGGATGAAGTTGTTAAAAAAGCAAAATTACTTATTCTTGATTCAATTGCCTGCATGATAGGCGGGTCCTTTCCGATACAGGGAAAAAAGATAATTGATATTTTCGGAGCAATGAAAGGGGTGCCGGAAGTTGGAGTTTATGGAACAAAAGAGCGAATGCCTCTTCTGAACGCCACATATGTTAATTCCTATTTAGCCACAACACTAGATTTGGATGATACTTATGATGGTCATCCGGGATCAACAATTATACCAGTAGCTCTGAGTATGGGAGAGTTGTATAACATCAGTGGAAGAAAGCTGATTGAATCTGTGGTCACTGGGTATGAAATTGGCATCCGGATCTCAAATGGTATCAAACCAACACCTGAACGGACTAACATTGTTCGTGGAATTAATACTTGGCAAATATTCTGTGCTACAGCCGTAGCGGCTAAGATATTGGGTTTGGATAAGGAACAAACAGCCCATGCTTTCGGCCATGCTGCCATTCACGCGTCAGTTCCATCTCTCCGAAAATGGGGGTTCATTGACGGAAAAATACAATGGCTTAAAAACAATTTTGGTTATACTTCTTACGGAGGACTGCTTTCTGCTATACTTGCAAAAAATGGCTTCATCGCCGATACAACTATATTTGATGGGGAAGATGGATTCTGGATAATGGCTTCTTCAGACCAGTGTGACTATGATGCTATTCGTACTTCCTCTGATATCTATCATATTCTTAAAGTTCATTCCAAACCATATCCGGCTTGTCGGCACATTCATCCCACTCTAGATGCGGTCTCAGCAATTGTCCGTGAAAATCATATTGTTCCGGATAACATTGAAAAAGTTGAAATTGAAACATTTTACGAAGTTGTTGAAGATTACACATCAATGCCTGCATCCTCTTTTGATGTAGTTTTCAGCGCACCGTACCTAACGGCGTTGGTACTCCACAATATTCCTCCAGGGCCAGAATGGCTTAGTGAGACACGATTGAGGGATGAAAAACTTATTGAAACAGCTAAGAAAATTACTTTCTCGGAATGGGATGAGGCCAGCCGGCTTTATCCACTGGTCAATAGAGAGTTGATGTCAAGAGTGAAACTAAGTGAGAAGTCCGGAAACATCCACCAAATAACGATACGAATTCCCAAGGGAGATCCCAGAAATCCTATGACTCAAAGCGAGTTGTTTGAAAAATTCAAAACTCTTGCTATGTCAGTTATAGGTGTTGAAAATAGTGATAAAGTTTGTCAACTCGTAATGGATAGACTCGAACAGCTCGACTCTGTACGAAATCTTACCGATCTGTTGCTGCCTCAGTAGGAATGTAATAAAAATTATCTCACATACATTAATCGTCATTTTATTGCTTTAATCAGGTAAGACGCGACATAAGTGTGATATTAAGTGAGATGCTCGCAGAAAAGACACATATTGCGTGAAATATCTAAAACCATGTACATTGTGACTATA
>CAZLJI010000814.1:0-1526 GCA_964559565.1 uncultured Ignavibacteriaceae bacterium
TCATCCATCTCCATCAACTGATTCAAATATTCACCACCATCAATTCCATTATCAGTTTCTACACCCTCAACAAAAACTTTATACATTGCACCAGCAACATGTGTTGATGCCCTTTCGTTCATTTCATAGGATTCTGCAAGTCTTCCCTTTACAGCAGCTTTTTCTGGACCAGTCATTGTAGTATTTGACATATACTGAGTATATGCTTGAGCAAGGGGAATATCCTCCCTTCTAGCTCTATATCTTATATCATATACAGCTTGACGAACTCTCTTTTCCATCTTTTCTTTTTGATTTACCGCACCGGCATTTTCCGTACCAGAAGACTGCTCGGCAGGTTTCTTTCCACTAGGTTCAGATTTTTTAGAAGGAGTTGGAAGTTCCTCAAAAATATTAGTATTCATCTTAGATTTTTTACTTATTTTTTCCTGTAATTATTTATGAATTCTCTACCGTAAGTGCTGCCAGGGACCATGCTTTGCACATATTTTCTATAAGAATCTGTTCCAACCAGTCTTTGATCGGCAGGAACTCCATCTTTATGGTGGATTTTTCTCATTTCCATAACATCTTTAATCCAAGATTTAAACATAATATTATCCTCAGTAACACAAATAAGATAATTAGTTCCTCTTCTAATAATACGTCCAATAAGTCCAGTATTTAAATTTTCAACCAATTGACCAATATTAAAAATCTTTTCACAAATATAATTCTCCCTCAAAGTTTCTTGGTCAAATTTAGGTGCAATTTCCCAAATATTCCAAAATTCATTTACTTGATCAGATATTCCCATAGATTGCCTGACAGTATCAAATAATGCAAGTGCAGACTTTCTAGGCACATCTGGCGGAAGACCAGATCTAAATGTCTTAAAATCACCTTCTGCAGCAGCAAGTCTCATTCTTGATGCAGAAAGACCTTCTACACCTTCAGAATCAGGATCTCTATCTCCAGCAGAAATAACCTCAACATTATCAAATTGATAAAGTTTTCCATTGTAGTTAGTTGCCAACTTATTAAACTCTTTAACTCTATCTGCACCTCCTACAATTCGTACATTCGTATATCCATCATTATGTGCCTTTTTAAGTACATCAAAAATTGTTTTCGTATTTCCATCATTCATGATTCTTTCACTATGCTGAGGAAACATTTGACGCATAAATGAAACCTTAGTATCAGGATCTAATGGATTTTTCTTCTTATCCTGACTACGTGACGGAACAATCATATAATCTCCCTGATCTTGCTCCGCCGACATAGCAGCAGTATCCATTAATTGTTGGTGACCTAAATGCGGAGGGTTAAAACGTCCAAAAGCAATAGTAAGTGTTCCCTTTGTTTTTTCTACGGGAGGTGGAACTAATTCTTGTGGTTGTTGAGTCTGTGGATCAACTGCTTGCTGCTGAGATTGATCTACAGTACCTTGAGAGAGATTTTTTTCCTTTTCACTCTGCGGTGAATCTTTTTCCCCAACTTTCTGCCTTTTATTATAAAATTTTAATTGTCCTTTTTCTGTCTTA
>CAZLJI010000815.1:0-1523 GCA_964559565.1 uncultured Ignavibacteriaceae bacterium
TCCATCCCTCCTTTTGTTAGGAATAAGAATCGGGTAGACCATGAAATAATATATGCAAATATGATTATTGCAATGACATATAGTGATATTTCAAGTATTTTCTCGCCACTACTGACTAAATCTTCCACAATCGAAAGAATCACACCCCAGAAATCTTGTAACACCTGTTTAATGAACTTACCAACTTTTACAAGTGTATCCCATATTGTAACAAAGATATTACTAATCCATCCCATGAATGCCTTTAAACCATTCCAAATAGTAGACACTGCACCCATTACTGCATATTTGACTGCACCAATCAAGTCACCCTTTTTGAGTGCTTCCCATGCTAAACCGAATTGTTGTGTTCCTTCTTCCCACCATTGTACTGAAACATTTGCACTTTTATTTGTTGTATCTATATAGTAATCAAGTACCCCAACTGCCATACGTCTTTCAAAGAAATTTGTAGCATATTGCAAACCATTTGCAGTAGTGGCAAGTTGATGCCACATTCCTTCTGTCAATTGAACTGAACAGAATAATTCAGCATGTATTATTTCACAATTTGTTATATTTGTATTTCTTTGAATATAATCTACACCATTTAAATTTGCGGCAGTAAATCCATAATTATCTTTAACTGTCCATCCCTGATAAAATATTGGTTCTATTCCACTATTTTCATATATATATGTAATCTTTGACCTCATATTAGGAGAAGGTAAATACATATATTTATTCATCCATGAAGAAGACATTGAATAAAAAGATAAATCAAAATTTCTACTGGTTAAACTATTAAATTTCTCATATTTATATAAATCATTATTTGAAATTGTAGAAAACATAAATGTTATATTAGTATCTTCTTCAAAAAATATTGTTATACGTATTGGTTTACTATATGCATAATATTCAGAAGACGCTTTGTATGGTACTGTAAATAATATGTAATCTGTATATGTTTGTGATTCTTCAGATTGCCAATAATAAGGTGATTTATATCCGAATGTTGGTGTTGTTATAACACTACCATTTACAAAATTAGCGTAATTATAAAACAGTTCACCTTGTAATTCAAATCTATTAAATAATCCTGTATAATAACTATACGGACTTCCAGCAGTCCAAAACTCGACCATTGGTTTTATTTTTATAGTATTTTCTGCGATAAATGGAATCATAATAGAAATAAATTTATCCGTAGTTGGTGTAATATTTTTATATAATACTAATGATTGACCAGATTTCATATTAAATTGTTGCCCATACATACCATAATTACCACGACCACTTTTAAATATAAAAGAAAATGACATATCTACTGGTAATTCTAAAGTATCATTTGTTGGGTTTTCAGAAAATGGTAATAAATCACCCATCCAATTAGTTGAAACTTCTAAAATTGGTTTATTAATTTCAGCAATACCACTGTCATAATAATAAATGTTATGATTTTTAAATTCTATATTTGATATTTGTAGAAAAGATTGTGTTAATGGATTTACATCTTCTGTTTCCGTTGTTTTAAACAAATT
>CAZLJI010000816.1:0-1519 GCA_964559565.1 uncultured Ignavibacteriaceae bacterium
AGGAGCATCAATCCGGCTTCGCCCAACACTGGATACACAACACTCAGTATTTACGATTCAACATTCACCATTATTCATTATCCACCTTCTCCAGCCAAGCGGTAAAATGCCTTAAAAACTGAGGTTCTTTGACAATTTTCAACCCGTTCAACTTTGATGCATTTTCTTTTACTGATTCGAAAACCTCAATCACATACTCAATATGGCTCTGTGTGTAAACTCTTCTTGGAATTGCCATTCTAACAAGTTCCATCATTGAGGGAACGAGTTTTCCATTTTTATCATACTTACCAAACATTACGCTGCCTATTTCAACTGCACGTACTCCTCCTTCAAGATAAAGCTCACAAACTATTGACTGTCCGGGATATTGATCGGAAGGAAGATTTGGCAGAAATCTTTTTGCATCAATATAAATTGCATGTCCTCCCGGCGGTTCAATAATCGGTACACCTGCAGCAACAAGTCTTTCCCCAAGATATTCAACGCTGCGAATTCTGTATTCCAGATAATGCTCATCGATAACTTCCTCCAATCCTTGTGCAACAGCTTCCAAATCTCTACCAGCTAAGCCTCCGTATGTTGGAAATCCTTCAGTAACTATGAGAAGGTTTCTGCATTGCATTGCAAGGTTTTCATCATTCAATGCAAGAAATCCACCAATGTTCACAAGTGCGTCTTTCTTTGCGCTCATAGTTGCGCCATCTGCATATGAAAACATTTCCTGTGCAATTTCCAGAACTGACTTATCAGCATATCCTTTTTCTCTTTTCTTGATGAAATAAGCATTCTCTGCAAACCTGCAAGCATCAAGAAAAAGTGGAATTCCATATTTCTTGCACACGGCTTTCACTTCCCGAATATTCTGCATCGAAACGGGTTGACCTCCACCGGAATTATTTGTAACTGTCACCATACAAAGCGGAATATTTTCAACGCCTTTTTCTTTGATGAATGCTTCGAGCTTATCTAAATCCATATTTCCTTTAAAATCTGCTCTTTGCTCGGGATGCTTTCCTACCTCATTAAGAAAATCATTAGCCTCTGCACCGGTAAACTCAATATTAGCTCTAGTTGTATCGAAGTGAGTGTTGTTTGGAAAATATTTTCCCGGGCCGCCAACAATTGAGAATAAAATTTTTTCAGCTGCTCTTCCCTGGTGAGTCGGGATAATAAACTTCATATGAGTTATTTTTTTAACCGCATCTTCAAAACGATAAAAACTTTTTGAACCAGCGTATGCTTCATCACCTTCCATAATTCCTGCCCATTGCTTTGCACTCATTGCTGAAGTTCCGCTGTCTGTTAATAAATCAATAAGCACATCATCAGCGTGAACCATAAATGGATTATAGCCGGCATCAGTTAAAATTTTTTCTCTTTCTTCCCTTGTAGTAAAACGAATTGGCTCAACTGATTTTATTTTGAAGGGTTCTATTATTGTTTTTGGTTTCATTGTTTTTCTCAAATAGGTTGGAGAATATTTATAACCCAAATTTACGAAATGAAAATAGACTTT
>CAZLJI010000817.1:0-498 GCA_964559565.1 uncultured Ignavibacteriaceae bacterium
GAGAAAAAACCTTCTCCCCTTCATCTCCATAGTTGGATTACTTATTACCGCATACTTCGTTGTTGAACAGTTTAATATGAACAACTTTGCATTCCGTTACAATGTAACGAGTGTAGGAATGCTTGCAGTAGATTCATTCTCTGCATTCTTCAAAATGATTGTTATCGTCACTTCAATATTTGTGATTTTATTTTCTGCTTCGTCAAGTGAAATAATAAACAGCAGCGATCGTCACGGTGAATACTATACACTGATAATGGGAATGATACTTGGAATGTTCCTGGTTTCATCGGCTTCGGATTTAATTCTCATTTATGTTTCGATTGAACTGCTTTCTTTTTCTTCTTATATCTTAGCAGGATTTTTAAAAACTGTTGAACGAAGTTCTGAAGCATCATTGAAATATGTTATCTACGGAAGTACAGCATCTGGTGTAATGCTTTTTGGTATTTCAATTCTTTATGGATTAACTGGCACAACAAACCTTTATGAAATGAA
>CAZLJI010000817.1:508-1518 GCA_964559565.1 uncultured Ignavibacteriaceae bacterium
ATACTTCAGAGCGCACAGGTTGGCGGATTCACTTTCATTTTCGCTGGTGTATTGGTTTTGGGCGGAATTGGATTTAAAATCTCTATCGCTCCATTTCACTTCTGGACTCCAGATGTTTACGAAGGAGCTCCAATTGCAATCACAGCATACCTTTCCGTTGCAAGTAAAGCTGCAGGTTTCGCAGTATTGATCAGAGTTATCAAAGTAACATTTTTCCAGAACATTACTCCGGATGGCGGCTGGGTTTTACTTAACATAATAGATTGGCAGAGACTTCTCATCGTTCTTGCAATACTCACAATGACACTTGGAAACTTTGCTGCGCTTTGGCAGGATAATATTAAACGAATGCTCGCGTACTCAAGCATAGCACACGCAGGTTATTTGCTTTTAGCTGTTGCTATTTTCTCCAACGATGGAATAATTGCAGTTCTCGTTTATTTCGGAATTTATTTATTTATGAATCTCGGTGCTTTCTTTGTTGTTATGCTGATTGCAAACAAGATTGGCAGTGAAGAAATGGATGACTACAAAGGAATGGGTTCATCAACAGCATTTCTTGGAGTTGCTTTGTCAATATTCCTTCTCTCATTAGCTGGATTACCACCAACGGCAGGATTCATTGGAAAGCTTTACATCTTCATTGCGTTAATAAATGCTGACATGATAGTTGTTGCATTCATTATGTTGTTGAACACAGTCGTTGCATATTACTACTACGTTCGTGTTTTGAAAAATCTCTACCTCGTACGAACTGAAACTTCCCGTGAAAAAATCCAGGTAAGTTTTGGCAACGTTGTAATTCTTCTCCTCTTACTAATTCCCGTTCTTGTGCTTGGCGTTTATTTTACACCAATTGTAAACCTTGCTAAAAACTCTGCTGCGATTTTAGGGTTTTAATTCATTTAACATTGTCATTCTGAGTCCCGAAGGGACGAAGAATCTCCAAATCTTGATATTAGATTCTTCGCTCCGCTCAGAAAGACTAATTACTGTCACACTGAGCCCAT
>CAZLJI010000818.1:0-1517 GCA_964559565.1 uncultured Ignavibacteriaceae bacterium
ACTGTGAAAGAGTAAATTGAAAACTTGTTGACACACCAGCGGGATCAAAGAGATCTATAGTTTGGTCCTGAGAATTAATTCTTGGAGTGAGTGCGAGGAGAACAATGCAGGTAAAATATTTTATGGCTTTCATAACTATCGATCCCTGTTTTGTTACATCAAACGTAATAAATTACTTTTTAAGATTCAATTTAGATAACCGACATCCCGCATTTTTTAATATCTTTGACCATAATTTTTAGCAGGATTTGGGATTTGAGCAATTTCAATTACATAGACCACTACAAAAAAGACGCAGTTGAGTTTGATTACTTCGAGAAACGCAAAGGCGAAACCGCTCACGATGAACGACGTGTACGCGAATTCATCATCTCAAGAATTCCAAAAAATGTTAATACAGTTTTGGATGTCGGCTGCGGTAGCGGTTGGGTTGCAAAGGAATTTCTTCCAAAAGGTAAACAAGTGTGCTCTCTCGATATTTCTGTAACAAATCCTGCCATAATTCAGAAACTCTATCATAACGAAAAGCATTTTGGGATCGCCGCTGATTCATTTCACCTTCCCTTCAACGACCAATCATTTGATCGTGTGATTGCATCAGAAATAATCGAGCACGTATTTGATCCTGCAGGATTCATAAAAGAATTATTTCGCGTTGTGAATAAGGGGGGAAGCTTGGTCATCACAACTCCTTACAAAGAAAAGCTGATTTATTATCTCTGCATTCATTGCAATCAGAAAACACCTGCCAATGCACATATCCATTCCTTCGATGAAAAGAAACTTGAAAGTCTTTACTCAGGTAGCGATCTGGAAAGCTTTAAGTATGAAACCTTCGGAAATAAATTACTTCTCTATTTAAGAACTTATGTAATACTTCAATTCTTTCCATTCTGGATGTGGAAGCTTAAGGATAAGTTTTTGAACCTTATCATAAATAAGCCTGTTCATATTATCTGCATTTATAAAAAGAAGTTTTAGCCCTGAACTCGATTCAGGGACTTAGTGTGAGATTCTGAAATAAATTAAGAACTATATGGTCTTCAAAAGGTTAGTCATTTCCTTCTCCCAGTTCAATTCCTGGGAAGCAATGTGGCAGTTTTGCTTTTTACTTTCGTAGAATCTACTATCTTCAGCTAATTTTTTTAAAGCGTTTATCAATTCAGCTTTATTATCAATATCAACTGCAAAGCCAACATCATATTTATCAACTATCTCTTTCATCTGCGGAAGATTACTCGTAATGACCGGTACTTCAGCCATAATGTATTCGAAAAGTTTGTTCGGTAAAGCATAGTAATAGCTCACACTTAGATTTTCAATCAACGAAACTCCAACATCAACTGATGAGGTAATTTTTGGCAGCTCTTCCTGAGTTAACTTACCGAGAAAGAAAACTTGATGGGCAATGTTCATTTGTACCGCTAACTTTTGATAATACTCCTCGTATTCACCACCGCCCGCAATTACAAAAACGTGGTTTGGTAGTTCATTCAAAACGGAAAAAACTTTTTCAA
>CAZLJI010000819.1:0-1514 GCA_964559565.1 uncultured Ignavibacteriaceae bacterium
AACAACCAGCCGCAGTTTATCAAATCAGTTTTTTATAAGCTTAAATACGGTAATTACATTGAAGAAGACAGTCACGTTAAAATTGTTAATGACGTGAAAGCTGAGATTGACAGTGCGAATTTTCCTGCAAATGCAATTCTCAAATCTATTCTCGCAAATATTTACTGGCAGTATTACCAGAACAACCGATGGAGATTTCAGCAGAGAACAGAGACAGTAAATTTTGATAATGAAGATTTTCAAACGTGGGATCTTCCCAGACTTATCAGAGAAATTGTAAAGTATTTCAATGCTTCTCTCGAACAGAGCGACAAGCTGAAAAAGATTTCAAGAAAAGAGTTTGAAGATATTCTTGTTTACGGTACTACTGAACCTTCATATCTCCGTCCAACATTATATGATCTTCTTGCACATCAGGCGCTTTCTTTCTTTGTGAATGATGAAGCATCTGTTACTCAGCCAGTTTACAAATTTGAATTGAAGGGTGAAGATGATTTTTCTTCAGCAGATGATTTCGTGGGAATAAAATACTCAACGCAAGATTCTCTGTCACTTAAGTTTTATGCGATACAGCTTTACCAGCAATTAGTTGCTTTTCATCTCAATGACAAAGAAAAAGATGCACTGATCGATGTTGATCTTGCAAGATTGAATTTTGTGAGAAGTCAAAGTGTGAATTCAATAAAGGATAGTTTATATTTTAATTCAATCGTTGAAATGGAAAAGCAATTCAAAAATGTTCCGTATTCATCTCTCATTTCATTCAACATTGCACAATATCATTACAATGAAGGAATGAAGTACGATCCTAATGGTTCCGATGCTTACAAATGGGAAATTAAAACCGCACTTGAGATTTGTAATACAGCGATTGAAAAATATCCAGACACCTTCGGAGCCGGAGAATGCAGATGGCTTCAAAATGCAATCCTTCAAAAAAGTTTAAGTGTTCAGACTGAATATGGAAATCTTCCCGATCAGCCATTCCGCTCATTAATTACTTATAAGAATGTCAACAAGATTTATTTGCGGATTATTCCCTGGCAGGAATCTTTCGATCAGACAAAAAACCGGTTGGATCAACAAAAGCTCTATCAACGATATGCTTCACAAAAGCCAATTCAGGAATGGTCAGTTGAGCTACCGGACGATAAAGATTATCAGCAGCACAGTGTTGAAATTAGAATGCCTGCATTGCCTGTTGGTCAATATCTTATTCTGGTCGGAACAGATCCCGAATTTTCTTATGTGAAAAATGCAGTTGGCTACAGCAGAACCTGGGTTACCAATATCAGTTACATCAGAAAAGAAACCGGCGAGAACAAAGTTTTATTTTATGCACTTGATAGAAAATCCGGTAATTCTTTTTCAAACATAAATGTTGAAGTATGGGGACAAAAATATGTTCCCGATGATAGAGAATATCAATTCTTCAAACTAAAAAGTGGAAAGACTTCTGATGATGGAGGATTTGAGTTTAAGAAAGATGATAACCAGTACAATACTTACAAAGT
>CAZLJI010000820.1:0-1509 GCA_964559565.1 uncultured Ignavibacteriaceae bacterium
CCTTTTCGCGACCCTTCTAGCGGCCTTCGCGCTATATCGCAGAAGACAACAGGAGCAGGCGCGCCGTGAAGCAAACGCCATTATCCGGAAAATGAGAAACGCCCGCAGAGAATGGTTCGAAAAAAATGGACACGAACTGATCAGTATCAGAGTGGACGAAGAGAATATTGAAGAGGTGAAGCAATAGGAATAACCTGCACAAAAAAAGCATTTCTCAGCTTTGGGAAGGGCTTTTATATTTTTTTGTATGCTAAAGCTTCTAGGCACTTTCCTCCTCACCACTCTCATTTCCTTCATTGGCTGAGGCAGTGGAAGGCATGTTAGGAATTCCTCCACCTTCAAATGTATTAATAGTCCCTCTTTCATTTGAATCTGTAATTAAAAGCGAATTCCCTGACATGGGAAAGGATTCTGCAATGCTGAATTTTCCCATCGGTACTTCAGTAGTTCTTTCATCAATCAATAAACCCGATTGATTATAAAGTTTGAAAAACATTCGTGTTGGAACAGGTGAATTTCCCATCACAACAACACCATTTTCCTTTACTCTCACACTCACTTGGCCGAAGGACGGGACTTTTGACACTGCACTTTCGATACATCCGGTCATTTTTCCGACTTTTTTTTCATCATATTCACATGCTGCAGTAGTCAAGGCACTGCAAGCCAAAAGTAAAGCAAAAGTTTTGGCATTAAGCCAATTTCTCATATTCTGAAGTGCACCACTTCCCCCTGAGCGTTCAACATCCTCATGACAATATTGATCAACAGCTTCATCTCCTGATGCCTCAAAAGCCCTTGATTCAGCTGCTTTCTGAGTGTCCATAAAATAGAACATTAACCCACACTTAAATTACACCAGAAAATTCAAAAATGCAAGTGCAAAAACTGGACAACTCTATTTTATTTCAGCGGTTGACAAAGTTAAAAAAATGTATACAATGTAATACTTTACGATTGACCCAGGATTATAAGTTCATTAAATTACATAACACTCATTTCAATAACAAAGTAATTATTATGGCAGCACCAGGAGAATCAATACCCGGAGAACTGGATGCACAGGGCTCAACAGTAGTCGATAATGTATCAAGTTCAGTAGCTATACCGATTGTTAGCGGTTGCAAAGAAATCACAACTGTGTCGGAACTGAATTTTTTGAGAGGTTTTGTAAATGACAGAGTTTATAAAATTCTGAAAGGTACAATAACTGAAGGAAATACAGTTATTGTTGGAAAAAGTTGTGGAGAACTTCACCTGCGTCCAGCCCTTCCACCTGGATGTAATGTTGAAGGTCCAATTGAAGCGGATAGCTATGCGATGTTTGATGGAGACTCTCCTCTGGGAACCGTTGCAACAATCGACAATACTTCCGGTGATATCAACTTGATTCTTGGAAAACTGGCATATTATGCAAAACATGGTGAATGCGGTGAATATTCGCCCGACAGAGTGTCAGTTCGTGCTATCGAACTAAGGCCAATCGGGAATAATGGCAACTCAACTGTG
>CAZLJI010000821.1:0-1507 GCA_964559565.1 uncultured Ignavibacteriaceae bacterium
ATTGATGTCTATCGCGATATCCGTACAAAGACAGCGCCGGCGAATATGCGCAATTCGAACTATGATGGTTTGATTATACAAAAGACGGATAACTAATTTTCTGTTTTATCTGGTTCAGCGCCGGTGCCGGATCTATTATTATCCGGTTGAGCATTTTTTTTAAAAATTTTTTTATACAATCTTTTAATCGGATACCAGAAAATAGCAAAGACAGCAAGAAGCGCTGAGCCGATGATTCCAAGAATAACTCCGATGGTGCCTAATCCGAGTGTAGGTCCTACATACGCAGGATCAATTAACGAAATAAGTAATGTCAGTGCGTTTAATGTCATTTTTTCCCCTCGGAGTTAAATAATAAATAAGAACGTATATATGTCAATAAAAAAAATTTATTAAAAAATCATTTTATTTCTCTGATGGTGTTATTGACAGAATCAGTAATAAATAATGATTTTCCATCCGTAGTAATAGACGATGGTTGATTGAATCGCGCTTCGGAGCTTGTATTATCAGTGAAGTCCGGGGTGTTCGGTTCACCTGCCAATATTTCAGAATATGAGTCATTAATTCGGATCTTAATTATATAGTGAGATGAGAATGAAGTCGCATATAGATTAAACCCATCTGTAGTGATGCCATATGGAGCCATTATCAGCCCGTACGAATCTGGAAGTGATTCCACATATATGCGCTCTTCCGACAAACTTATTCTGCGTACTTTATTGTTGTTTGAATCTGCAATATACAGTGATTCACCATCAGTAGTGATTCCAGCAGGGCCATTGAAAAGAGCCATAATGTCTCCGTTTGGATCAGAACCGTACCCATCACGAAATTCCATCCATCCTGGAATGCCCGCTATTGTAATTGTGTCTCCTGTAGTTTTATGAACTTTGCGTATAATGTGATTATTATAATCGCAGACAAATAAATAGTCACCCAGTATCGTTATACCCAGAGGATTATTAAACTGTACATTTTTTCCAACGCCATCATTGCAGCCTGATACTGCGATTCCATTGCAGGTTCCATCAGTAGTTTGATATCCGCCGGCAAGTATAGTAACCTTATTATTTTTAGGATCAATTTTTCGAATCAAATGCGCATAAGAATCAGAAACATAGATGTATTGACCATCAGTGACTAAAGACATTGGAAAATTAAAGCGGGCATCCCTCAGCGTTGTTGAATCCGGAATTGGATTCTGCCAGGTACTATCAGGACACATTTCAGAAATACAGTCTTCGGGGAAAGGTCCGGCAAATGTAGTAACTTCCCTTGAATCAATTAAAATTTTACGGATATTATTGTTGTGTTTATCGGCAATAAAAAGATATACACCATCCGTTGTTATCCCATAAGGAGCATTAAATGATGCGTCATTTCCGAAGCCATTGTTAAATCCTAGACTACAGCTAAGATTGCTTAGACAATACTGATTGTCTGGACCTGCTAAAGTTATTACATAATTTTCAAGATTTAATTCTTTGCCTTGTATTGAACCTCC
>CAZLJI010000822.1:0-1500 GCA_964559565.1 uncultured Ignavibacteriaceae bacterium
ATTTCCCTGATTTTTGATGCTTTGGGAATCAAAGCTGAAAATATCAAATTTGTATCAACAACAACAGAATTTGAAATCATTTCTTAACTCCTTTAAGAAATTTTTCACCATTGTTATTCCACCAATCCTCATTAATCTGTTCAGCAATACTTAAAATATCAGATGTAAATTTAGATTTATGAGCAAGATTCTCAATTTGCAACCGTCGCACAAGAGAGATTAAATAATTTTCATCAAATCCTTTTTTATTAAGCTTTAAAATTATTTGATTTCCCTTATTCTCTATCACTAAGTTTTCCATAAATATCTTTTTTACAAATTTAATGAAAATCAGAGATAAGCACTATATATAGAATCAATTTCCTTTCTTCTTTTCTCAACCAGCTTTTTCCTGTCTTTGACAATGCGTCACCCGTCTTGTCGAAATTTCTAATTCGAAAATGCACTAAATGTTTCTTTATAGAACAAATATATGTTTTATAATCAAACAATTTTTAACTTTGTACCGCTGAACAACGAAATAAGAAATTGATATGATTATAAATTTGTCACAAAAGCAAATTGGTCAGAGGGTAGCTGAACTTCGTAAGATGAAAGGACTGTCTCAGGAAGATTTGGCTAAAATTATCAGGATTTCCCGACCGTCGTTGGCTCAAATTGAGTTGGGCAACAGAAGTGTTGATATTCTTGAACTTCAAAAACTTTCACGGGTTTTGGGTTTCTCGTTGGATGATTTTATGTCCGAAGATTTCTCTGCAGGCCGGGAAATGAATGTCAAAGAGGAGATGAAGTCAAAGAAAAAGGAAGAACGTATTTCAGTGCCTACTCTTCAAGTCAGTAAGTATAAGAATGTTTTGTTGTATATTCTTGAACGCTGTGCCGGTAAGCCCAATGTTGGCGAAACTGTTCTTTACAAACTGCTTTATTTCTCAGACTTCAACTACTATGAGTTGTATGAGGAACATTTAACAGGAGCTTTATACCGCAAACTACCTTTTGGACCTGTTCCGCAAAAGATAGATTCAATTATCAATCAAATGATTGAAAAGGGGCAGTTGCAAAGAGTGAAAACAGAATACCACGGCTATTCGCAAATTCGCTATTTACCTTTGGAAAAAGCTGATTTAACTCTATTAAAAGCCAGTGAAAAAGAGGTGATTGATAAAGTGCTGGAACAAATGAGCGACTGGTCTGCTGCGATGATCAGCGATTATTCGCATAAAGATTTGCCCTGGGAGGTAACAGATGAAGGAAAAGACATAAGTTACGAACTGGCTTTTTACAGAGAGTTGCCCTATTCTGTAAGGATCTATAATGAAGACGAAAATGATTAGCCAATGGAATTTAGCCACCTCCCCGGATTTGAAAAAGATTTAAAAACTTTGCTTAAAAAATACCGGACCCTGAATGATGATTTGGCTGAGATTAAAGTCATTTTAAGAAAGCTCCCCAATGAAAGACCACCATTTAGTTTTCGTATGGATAATCTGGGCATAGAAA